>JANOSN010000157.1:0-9142 GCA_031415895.1 Polaromonas sp.
GGCAACAAACTGGCACTGCAGCGGGCGCTGTGGTCGGCGGTATCGTAGGTTCTGCCGTCACAGGTGGCTCCACTGTAGGCACGGTTGCAGGCGCCGCGGGTGGCGCGGTGGTGGGTAACCAGATCGGTAAGAAGCTAGACAAAGTGAAATAAAATAGCACCACTCGCTTATTCACCGCCTATTACGCTAATTTCAGCGTTTTTACACAACGGCATCCTGCGGGATGCCGTTTTTCATTGCCATGACCGAAAAATCTGCCCAGCCCAGCCTGGACTCTTTGTCCAAATCATTTGAACCCGCCGCGCTTGAAGCCCATTGGGGCCCTGAGTGGGAGCGCCGTGGCTATGGGCAGGCAGGCTACAGAGGCAGTAAAAGCCCCAAGGCAGGCGAAGCCAGCTTTGCTATTCAGCTGCCACCACCTAACGTGACTGGCACGCTACACATGGGCCATGCGTTCAACCAAACCATCATGGACAGCTTAACGCGCTACCACCGCATGCGCGGGCACAACACTGTATGGCTTCCTGGCACCGACCACGCAGGCATTGCCACGCAAATTGTGGTGGAGCGCCAGTTGCAAGACTTGGGGCAAACGCGCCACGATGTAGGTCGCAAAAATTTTGTGAGCAAGGTGTGGGAGTGGAAAGAAAAATCGGGCAATATCATCACCAGCCAAATGCGGCGTATGGGCGACAGCGTGGACTGGAGCCGTGAATACTTCACCATGGATGACAAGCTCACCCCCGTGGTGACCGACACGTTTGTCAAGCTGTACGAACAAGGGTTGATCTACCGTGGCAAACGCTTGGTCAACTGGGACCCCGTGCTCAAATCTGCTGTCAGCGACTTAGAAGTTGAAAGCACCGAGGCCGATGGCAAGATGCACTACATCTTGTACCCGTTTAGCGACGGTGAGCAAACGATTGGCGCTATGGGCGAGCATCCAGCGTACCAAGCCCGTGGCCTGCAAATTGCCACCACGCGGCCTGAAACCATGCTGGCTGACGGCGCGCTTTGTGTGCACCCAGAGGACGAACGCTATAAACACCTGGTGGGCAAGATGGTCGATTTGCCGCTGTGCAACCGCCAAATCCCCATCATCGCGGATGATTTTGTTGACCGTGATTTTGGCTCAGGCTGCGTCAAAATCACTGGCGCGCACGACTTTAACGACTACGCCTGCTCGCAGCGCCACAACCTGCCGCTCATCACCATCTTCACGCTGGATGCCAAGATCAACGAGAACGGCCCCGCTACCTACCAAGGCATGGACCGTTTTGTGGCACGCAAAGCAGTGATCAAAGATTTAGAAACCCAAGGCTTCTTGGTTGAGATCAAACCACACAAACTGATGCTGCCAATCTGCGCACGCACCGGCCAAGTGGTCGAGCCTATGCTGACCGACCAATGGTTTGTGGCTATGACGAAACCAACCCCCACGCTCAGCACTGACGTGTCTTCGCTGCCCCCCGGGGGGGCTGATTTTTCTAGGGGCGGCCCGTCGAAAAATCACGATGCAAGCGGTAAATCGATTGCACAAAAAGCCATCGACGTGGTGCAAACTGGCGAAGTCAAGTTCATTCCCGAAAACTGGGTGAACACCTACAACCAATGGATGAACAATATCCAAGACTGGTGCATTAGCCGCCAGTTGTGGTGGGGTCACCAGATTCCGGCTTGGTACGACGAAGATGGCAACGTGTATGTGGCGCGTGACGAAGCCGCTGCGCAGGTACAGGCGCCGGGCAAGAAGCTCACGCGAGATGAAGACGTTTTAGATACGTGGTATTCGTCAGCATTGGTGCCTTTCAGCACCATGGGTTGGCCACAGCAAAGCGATGCTGCCACCGACGACTACAACTTGTACTTGCCTTCCTCCGTACTCGTCACCGGCTACGACATCATCTTCTTCTGGGTCGCCCGCATGATCATGATGACCAAGCACTTCACAGGCAAAGTACCGTTCAAGCATGTGTACATTCACGGCCTGGTGCGCGACAGCCAAGGCAAAAAGATGAGCAAGTCGGAGGGCAATGTGCTTGACCCTGTTGATTTGATCGACGGCATTGCTCTGGCCCCATTGCTAGATAAACGTACCACCGGCCTGCGCAAGCCAGAGACGGCACCGCGCGTACGCAAAGACACCGAAAAAGAATTCCCCGATGGCATCCCTGGCTTTGGTGCCGACGCATTACGCTTCACCATGGCCAGCTACGCCAGCTTGGGTCGCAACATCAACTTTGACACCAAGCGCTGCGAAGGCTACCGCAACTTTTGCAACAAGCTGTGGAACGCCACCCGCTTTGTTCTGATGAACTGCGAGGGTGCAGACTGCGGCCTTAAAGAGCACACCAAAGAAGAATGCGCCGTGGGTGGCTCAGCACATGGCTATTTAAAGTTCAGCCAGGCCGACCGCTGGATAGCGTCTACTTTGCAGCGTGTTGAGGCCGATGTAGCCAAAGGCTTTGAAGAATACCGCCTGGACAACGTAGCCAACAGCATTTACGATTTTGCGTGGAACGAGTTTTGCGACTGGTACCTAGAAATTGCCAAAGTACAAATTCAAACGGGTACACAGGCAGAGCAGCGCGCAACACGCCGCACGTTGATTCGCACACTTGAAGTTATCTTGCGTTTAGCCCATCCCATCATCCCCTTCATCACCGAGGAGCTATGGCAAAAGGTTGCGCCTGTGGCCGGTCGCGCAGGCGAGAGCGTTAGCATTGCCGCCTATCCCATCAGCCAGCCCGAGCGCATCGACGCGCAAGCCGAGGCCTATGTGGCCAAGCTCAAGGCTTTGGTAGATGCCTGCCGCAATTTACGCGGCGAGCTTAAGGTATCGCCCGCCACCAAGCTGCCTTTGTATGTGGTGGGTGACGATGCTTTTGTTAGCCAAGCCGCACCGGTGCTGCAAGCACTGGCAAAGCTCAGCGAAGTCAAAATTTTTGACCAAGCTGCAGCCTGGGAAAGCGCCGCTGCGGCATCACCGACAGCGGTGGTGGGCGATGCGCGACTATGTCTGTTTATGCAAGTAGACGCAGCAGCAGAAAAACTGCGCATTGGTAAAGAAGTAGCACGCCTGCAATGCGAGATCGCCAAGGCCAACGGCAAACTGGGTAACGAGGCTTTTGTAGCTAAGGCACCGGCTGCGGTGCTAGACCAAGAGCGCCAACGCTTAGCTGATTTTTCAGCTGCACTGGATAAGCTGCAGGAGCAGCTGGCTCGGCTAGTTTAAGTCTTTAGCCCGCCCGTTGGGGCAACGCTTGATGATAGAGGCGGTGGGGTAGAGTCAATCCAGCTTGATGGTGCGTCACCACCAGGCAGCGCCATCGACATGGATGCACTGGCGTGCGCCACATCATCTGGCGACAAAATATCGTGCAGTCGGTGTGCCATGTACCAGCTGGCCCGGTGACGTGACTCGCGTGTGAGTGAGCCGATGCGCTGGGTTGCAAAAAAGTTAGGCAAACTGCGCAGTAGCGGCATAGCAGGGTCGCTGCTATCGTCAGCGCTGTCAGACATCCATGCCTGGATACGGCCATCTTGAAGCGCCTGCACCATCGAGGCCACATCAAACAGTGCGCCACGCGATGTGCTAACCCACAGTTGATGGCGTTTGCAAGCTGACAGTACACGCTCGTTGATAAAGCCATTAAAACGCGACGCGTACAACATTTGCACTGACACCGCATCCGCTGTGCTCAACATCTCTAAAAGACTGACAGGCTGCACTCGCATTTGCTGCCAGATGGCGGAGGTATGGTGTAAAGCGGGGTCATATCCAATGAGCCGCGCGCCCATGCTGGTGAGCAGTTGGGCTAACACCGTAGCAGCCGGGCCAATTCCCAACATGCCGATGGTGGAGCCATTGATCTCGCGCCCCATAAGCACAAAATCTGAAACAGGCTTGGCGGCACCTAGGGCCAAACTTTTGGCCCTAGCTTCGTTGTTAATGGCCGACAAAATACCTGGGCGGTACATCATCAATAGCGCGCCCACTAAAAACTCAGCGTTCGCGCGCACATTGGCGCTGCGCGCCTGTAGTACTTTGATGCCGCGCTCTCGGCAGGTCTCTAAATCGATGTTGTCCGTGCCAATTTGCATGCGCGCAACGACTTCTAACTCGGGCGCAAATTCTAAAAAATCTTGGTTTACTACAACATGGTTAGGCACCACGATGGATCGTACGTGGCCCGTGGAATGACGAAGGGCTCTCTCATCATGGGCCAAAGCAGGTCGGTATGCCACGCTATGGCGTGCTTCTAACCATGCCATGGCCTCTGGGATTAACGATTCAAGCAGTAAGATGTCCACAACAACGGTTTGTAGCTAAAGGTGTAAGAGTGACTCCCATTGTCACTGTCTGCATCGTAGTGCACTTGTATATACTTTAGCGGCACTGCGAAGATTTGTCCATGACCACACCAACACCCCTGATTACCAAAGCTGTATTTCCAGTTGCGGGGCTAGGCACGCGCTTTTTGCCTGCCACCAAAGCTCAACCCAAAGAAATGCTGCCTGTGGTGGACAAACCTTTGATCCAATACGCAGTGGAAGAAGCCTATGCCGCAGGCATTCGGCATATGGTTTTTGTGACTGGACGCAATAAACGCGCTATTGAAGACCACTTTGACACCGCTTATGAGCTTGAGACGGAGCTGGAAGCGTCGGCTAAACATGAGCTGCTGAACATAGTGCGCAACATGCAGCCTGACGATATGGTGTGCAGCTATGTGCGCCAGCCTCGTTCTCTGGGTCTGGGTCATGCCGTGTTGTGTGCAGAGCATTTGGTGGGTGACAGCCCGTTTGCTGTGCTATTGGCCGATGATTTGATGGTGGGCGCTAACTCTGGTGCTGGAGTGCTTGAGCAAATGGTGCAGCAATACACTGCCATGTCCGCCGGCCAGCGCGGCTGTGTGGTGGCGGTGCAAGAAGTGCCGCCTGAGCATACCCGCCGCTACGGCATGGTGGGGGGACAAATGGCGGGTGAGCGGCTAATGCGCGTGAATCGTTTTGTTGAAAAGCCAGCCGCTGAAGATGCACCGTCTGCATGGGGTGTAGCGGGCCGCTATCTGTTAACCCCGCAGGTGTTTGCCTCTATACGTGAGCAGCCGCGAGGCGTGGGCGGTGAGATCCAACTGACCGATGGCATTGCAGCTTTGATCGGCCATCAAGATGTCTATGCTTACCAGTACCAAGGTAAACGCTATGACTGTGGCAGCAAAGATGGATTTTTACAAGCCACCGTCGAGTTGGCCTTGCAGCATCCTGAAGTAGGCGATGGTTTTCGTAAATATCTACAACAACTTAAAACATGATGGACTACACCACAGAAATTGAGCGGTTGCAAAAGGCACAAGAAAAGGCACAAGATAAACACGTTAACAATACTTTTGAGACCCAAGCGGTTATCAAGCCCGCCTTATCTGCTGGGCAAGTGGCAGTAACGCGTCGCATGCTTGGGCAGGGCATGCTGGTGCCTGTTGCGCTTTTGGTTGGGTTCGCATGGACACGCTGGGACAACGCATGGGATGGCTATTATTTATATCCTATTGCTGCTATGTTTGTAATGGTGCCGCTTTTGATCGCCAGCGCAGTATTAGGTTTGCGTCATTTTTTGTTGGACAGGCTTGATGCCTTAGAGCATCGATCACCTATGGGAGAGCGCTATAGCATGCTGCGACACATCTTGCGCTGGATGATCCCATCATTGCTAGTGCTAACGGGGGGTAGTTTTATCAACCAGCGGCTTTTGCCAAGCGTCGTACCAGTTGGTCAGTGGCTTGGATTGGCAGCGCCGCCAGAGCCAGGATTTGCTGCAGTTTCAGCAGCCAACGATCCTGGTCCGCTGGTAGACGCTGCTAGCTACAATAACGCAATATCTGTGGTGAGCGTAGATGGTGCAATGGATGCTGTCAAGCCGGGTGACGGCAGCTTAGCACCCAATGCACCTCGGAGGGTAGGCGAGCCCACCACGCTGCTAGACGCAGTGGAGGACGGCAATGTGGAGGCAACTAGAAAACTAATTGCGAAGGGCCAAGACGTCAATGCGCGTTACCCAAGCGGCCACGCTTCAGCTGGAATGACCTTATTGCACGTCGCCACAGGCGACGAAGACAGCGCGCTAAACATTACGCAGGCTTTGATCAAAGCGGGAGCCAAAGTAGACGCGCCATCAATGAGTGATTCATTTAAAGGATTTACGCCTTTGCATGCAGCTTTGTCTGGAGATAACCCAGAAGTAATACAGCTTTTGCTAGACAGCGGTGCTCGCATGGACGCAGCAGATAAAAGCGGCTGGCAAGCTTTGCACTACGGCAGCTTTCGTAGTTCGGTTAACTCTTTTCCTTTATTAATTTTGGCTGCGAAAAAGCAAAATGTACCTGTAGACGTACCCGCTATGGGCTCCATGGGGGAAACCGCATTGATGAAAGCGTCGGAACGTAGTTTTTTAAGAGGCATTACCTCGCTGGTGAATGCAGGTGCTGACTTAAATCTGGTCGATAAAAGAGAGCAAACAGCATTGGACTACGCTAAGCGATATGACCATGATCAAGCTATAAAGTTACTGTGCATGCTAGACAACAATGCTTTGCAGGCAAAAGCAAAGACCGTTAATAAACCAGCCAAGTCAGCGCTAGGCTGCTGAGTCACCGGATTAACGGCGGCGCAAAATATGAATGAATTCGGCGCCTAGGTTTTGCTGCTCAATCAGCTCGTTACCAGTTTGCTTGGCAAAGGCCTGAAAGTCACGCACTGAACCTGCATCAGTGGCTACGATTTTCAGCAGCTCCCCACTGGCCAGCTCAGTAAGAGCTTTTTTGGCTTTGAGAATAGGCAATGGGCAGCTAAGGCCCCGGGTGTCGATTTCTTTACTGATTTCCATGGTTGTATTCTAAGGTTTTTCTGTACTTTGGCTCGATGGCCCCAATTTATTCAGTTTTTTTGGCAAATTCTACAAACTGCGGCTCAATGCCCCGTCCACGCAGCCAATCGGCTAGTGCATAACCTGTGCCTGCGGGCCAGCATTTGGCTTTATCTAAGTCAAATAGCTTGTATTCAGCCAATTCTGGGGACAATTTAACCTCTCCATGGGCTACCACATGGTAGGCAATGATGACTTGGTTCATGCGCTGGAAGTCATACACGCCTACCAAATTCACCGCACTGCAGTCCAAGTTGGTCTCTTCCTTCACCTCACGCGCGATGCCGCCTGCTGGCGTGTCGCCCGCCTCCATAAACCCGGTGATCAATGCAAACATTTTGCCCGACCAGGCAGCATTGCGCGCTAGCAGCAGCTGGCCGTTGTACTCGACAATACCCGCTAGCACGGGGGTGGGGTTGTTCCAGTGTGTCCAGCCGCAGGCGGGGCAGCGCAGCCGCTGCACAGCGCCGGCATCTTCATTCGCCGTGATCATCAGCAGCGGTGTGGCGCACTGAGCACAAAACTTGGGTGAAGGATTCATACTATTAATTTGATAGCTATATAAGCAATAAATACTTGGACTACAGCACTATTTGGCACCTAAAAAGTGCTTTGAAGGATATTTTCAAGCGGGGAACACGCCTGTAGACAAATAGCGGTCACCACGGTCGCACACGATAAAAACAATCACCGCATCGCGCTCGCGCGCGGCCACTTGCTGGGCCACCCAGCAGGCCCCTGCAGCGGACACGCCTGCAAAAATGCCCTCCAGCTTGGCCATGTCGCGGCACATGTTCTCGGCATCCAATTGGCTGACATAAATCAGCTCGTCGACGTTTTTTGGATCGTAGATTTTGGGTAGATATTCAGTGGGCCATTTGCGAATGCCCGGTATGCGCGAGCCCTCGGAGGGTTGCGCGCCGATGATGCGGATGGCCGGGTTTTTCTCTTTCAAATACTGCGACACGCCAGTAATGGTGCCCGTGGTGCCCATAGCACTGACAAAGTGGGTGATTTTGCCGCTGGTTTGTTGCCAAATCTCAGGCCCAGTGGTGTCGTAGTGCGCGCGCGGGTTGTCTAGGTTGGCAAACTGGTCTAAAACGCGGCCCTTGCCCTCTGCTTGCATCCTGTCGGCCAAATCACGGGCGTGCTCCATGCCGCCAGTTTTGGGCGTAAGAATCAGCTCTGCGCCAAAAGCCTTCATGGTTTGCACCCGCTCGATCGACAAATCTTCGGGCATGATCAGCACCATGCGGTAGCCTTTAATAGCTGCCGCCATCGCCAGTGCAATGCCGGTATTGCCAGACGTGGCCTCGATCAGTGTGTCGCCAGGCTTAATGTCGCCACGCTCTTGCGCCCGGGCAATCATCGACAGTGCAGGGCGGTCTTTCACGCTGCCCGCTGGGTTATTGCCCTCAAGTTTCCCCAAAACAATATTGCCCCGCTCATCGTTGGTGGCCGCGCCAATGCGTTGCAGCCGGGCTAGGGGCGTTTTGCCAATCGCGTCTTCAATGGTGGGGTAGGTATTTTTTAAATGCATCCCCATAATGTGCCATAATTATGGGCTTAGCACATCGCGTCGATGTCGCATACTCTTCACAGCCGGAGTGGCGAAATTGGTAGACGCAGCAGACTCAAAATCTGCCGATTGAGAGATCGTGCCGGTTCGATTCCGGCTTCCGGCACCAACAATAAAACCGGACTGTTTAAAAACAGTCCGGTTTTATTTTTTGTCAGTGAGTGTTTGGATTGATCAGTGCTGCAACCGGCGAATCATCTCACCAGTAACACTGGCATATCACAGTTAGACACCACGCGCTGCGCAACAGATCCCAAAAGCATACGCCCTAGAACACCATGGCCGTGGGTGCCCATCACAATAAGGTGGGCTTTGTCTCGTTTAGCGGCTTTGATAATTTCGTCTGGTGCGGTACCTATTACCCAATCGGCTTGAAAAATAATCGGATGACGCTGTAAAAATTTGCGGATCGGGGCTAGTATTTTTTCTGCCTCTTCTAAATGGTAATTAGCGACCATGTCACGACCTGCCACAGACTTCACTCGGGGTGGTAAAGCAAGCTGCACATGCAGTACATGCAGTTCGCCTCCGTCACCCAGTAGGCCATCGTGGTTGACTAAGAAAGCCAGCGCTTTTTTGGTGTATTTGCTGCCGTCCGCTGCTAGTAAGATTTTCATTGTGATTACCTCAGCACTAAA
>JANOSN010000158.1:0-1878 GCA_031415895.1 Polaromonas sp.
CAGAGCCGATAGAAGACAGCGCTAAAGTCATTAGCCGCATGGTGGATTTGGTGATGATTCGCACCTACGAGCAAACCAAGATCGAGGCCTTTGCCTCTAGCAGCCGCGTGCCGGTCATCAACGGGTTGACCAACGAGTTTCACCCCTGCCAAATCATGGCCGATATTTTTACTTTTGAGGAGCATCGGGGCTCGATCAAAGGCAAAACCGTAGCGTGGGTGGGTGACGGTAACAACATGGCCAACACTTGGCTGCAAGCGGCAGCCATACTGGGTTTTAAAGTTAATGTTAGCACGCCTAGCGGCTATGAAATAGACAAGAAGTTAATGGGTAACTTAGGCATCTCTGGCTCAAGCAGCTACCAGTTTTATAACGATCCGCTGCAAGCTTGCCAAGGCGCGCACCTTGTCACCACCGACGTGTGGACCAGCATGGGATTTGAAGCCGAGAACGAAGCCCGCAAAAAGGCCTTTGCCCACTGGTGTGTCAGCAAAACCATGATGCAGGCAGCACAAAGTGACGCCCTGTTTATGCATTGCCTACCCGCACATCGCGGGGAAGAAGTAGCCGCTGAAGTCATCGACGGCCCGCAGTCAGTGGTGTGGGACGAAGCTGAAAACCGTATGCACGTGCAAAAAGCGTTGATGGAATTTTTGCTGCTAGGTAGAGTTGCTTAACTTACTAATGCTTGTAGGTGATACACTTATAGTGTCGACAGCAGGAGAGTGATGCTTGGTTAGTTTTTAAACTGCCAGTGCATCCACCGAAGGCGCAAACTTCCATAATCGCTCAGGTCCAGTACTGCCTACCGACATCAGCCGTCTGGAGAGACGTTGCGCGCAATGCGCAGCGCACCGAAGGAGCAAAACTTATCCTTGTGGGTAAGTTGAATCTCTCAGGTAACAGGGACAGTGGAAGCGGCCGCAGCATGTATTGCCTCGCGGTTGCTATTTATTTTATAGCTATGTGAGCAATATCTGCATGCGAAGACCGTTGTTTTCGTTACAAGGATAGGCTATGAAAGTCATCGTTTTAGGGGCTGGTGTCACAGGTATTACCACGGCTTGGTTTTTGCGTCAGCAAGGCCATGAAGTGACGGTAGTGGAGCGGCGCGCTGCCGCAGCATTAGAAACCAGCTTTGCCAACGGAGGGCAAATCTCCGTCAGCCACGCTGAGCCTTGGGCTAACCCTGGCGCACCGCTCAAAGTGCTCAAATGGCTGGCCAAAGAAGATGCACCCCTGCTGTTCAGGCTGCGGGCGGACATGAACCAGTGGCTGTGGGGTCTGGAGTTTTTGCGCAACTGCACGCCTTCGCGCACACGGCACAACATTCAACAAATCGTCAACCTGGGCATGTACAGCCGCAGCACATTACAAAAGCTGCGGGGCGACTTAGGGCTGAGCTACAGTGCGCTGACCAAAGGCATTTTGCATTTCTACACCAGCCAGTCTGAGTACGACGATGCGCAAGCGCCTGCACAGATCATGCGCGAATATGGCTGCGAACTGGAGATGAAAACCGCTGACGAATGCGTAGCTATCGAGCCTGCACTAGCGCAGTGCAAAAATCAAATCATCGGTGGCAGCATGACCCCCAGCGACGAGTCGGGTGATGCACACGCTTTTACCACTGCACTGGCTGACAAGTGTGCCGAGCAAGGCGTCACCTTTTTGTATAACACCCATGTGGTGGGCCTGGAGACTGCAGGTAACAGCATTGCCCGCGTGCAAGTAGCCCAAGGCAGCGGTCAAGCAGGTGGCCAACTGCAGCATCTACAAGCTGATGCATACGTGCTGTGCTTAGGGTCATTTAGCGCGCAGTGGGCTAAGCTTGTGGGACATACGCTGCGCATCTACCCCGCCAAAGGCTACTCAGTC
>JANOSN010000159.1:0-1419 GCA_031415895.1 Polaromonas sp.
CATAGCGGCGCAAAATGGGTGACAAATAAGCATCCACCACAGTGGTGTCACCACGGCTTACCAGCTTCATCATCGGGCTTATTTTGTGGCTCACGCTGATTTGCGTGAAACCAACTTCACGCGCAATACGCTCAGCTGCCAGCTCGTGCTGTGCATATCTATAACCGTGCAAAAAAACAATAGAAACCGATCGTAGTCCAAGCAAATACTGCTCAACTAGCTCTGTTTTTAATAGCGTCTCGTCCAGCTTGTGGATGACATCACCATCAGCGGCAATGCGTTCACTCGCCTCAATCACAGCGCTGTACAGCAGCTCGGGCAGCACTATATGGCGGTCAAACAAACGCGGCCTGTTTTGGTAGGCAATGCGTAGCGCATCTTTAAAACCTTGGGTGATGACCAAGAGCGTAGGCTCGCCTTTACGCTCAAGCAACGCGTTGGTGGCTACGGTGGTGCCCATCTTCACGCATTCCACTAGCTCGGGTGTTACAGCATCGCCAGACTTTAAGCCTAGCAAATGGCGAATGCCCGCTACGGCAGCGTCTTTGTATTGTTCGGGGTTTTCGCTCAGCAGCTTGTGGGTCACTAAAGTACCGTCGGGCTTTTTGCCCACCACATCAGTAAACGTACCGCCACGGTCGATCCAAAATTGCCAACGTTTGAGCATAGATTTATTTTGCATAATTTTTTTACATCGATGCTGCAGCACGCGCAGCTTGGTCATACACGCCTGACAGCACGCGCAGTAGGCGCGCTAACTCACCAATATCATTGTTCAGAGCATCGTCCGCTTTTAGTGCGTTAATGAGGCATTGCTCGCGTATAGCGCGGTAATTTTCAACGCATTTTTTGCCTTCTACAGTGGCAGCGTAGGTAACATCTTTGCCGCTTTTGCTTGATAGCACCACACCAAGGTTTTGCAATTTTTTCAGCGCATAGTTGATCAAATGGGTGTCTTCCACATTCATAATGAAGCATATATCAGCCAAGCGTTTATCGCGTGCGCGGTGCGTTACATGGTGCAGCACCAGTACATCCAGCGGAGTCAAATCCTTTAACCCTGCCGCACTCATACAGTGCACTATCCAGCGGTGAAAAGCATTGCCCGCCACGATCAAACCAAATTCGAATTCGCTAAGCTCAGCACTTTGCGGCGACACCAAGTGGGCCGACGACACGATAGGATTTTTGACAGGTGTTTTAGTCTTCATGCCTCTATTTTTATTTTTTAACGACATTTTGTCAACAATTTATCGACAATTAGGGTAAACACCATCTTCAAATTAAGGCTGAGGTTTTAAAGTTGCGCAGTCAATTAACTTTTATTCGGAGTCGATTCATGAAAACCATTCAACCCGCCTTGCTCAGCGCATTGGCCATCACAGCCATTACAGCAAGCACCGCTTTTGCCCAAACCAA
>JANOSN010000160.1:0-2623 GCA_031415895.1 Polaromonas sp.
TGCGGTGCTCGCACTAGCATTAGCCAGTTCTAAAAATTTTAGTGATCGTGCACAAGTTGTGCAAAATGAAATTCAAATCTTTAACAAAAAAGCAGATTTCACGACCTCGTCCGGACAGCGCTTGTTTTATTGGCAAACTTCCCTGCAGGCTATAGCTGAGCAACCTATCTAGGCTACGGTAGCGGCAGCTGGAATATGCAGTACCGTCGACTAGACGCTGGCAGATCACTGCCCGGGTCGCTTACGGTCGTTGACCCGCACCAACTGTTCCTGCTCTGGGCTGTCGAGGGCGGCTTGATAGGCCTTGCCCTGCTGTGCGCTGTGTTGGTAGCTATCTACCGACGATCACGCCAGCTTGAGGTGCATGATGCCCGTACACTCCAATCAGTTTTAGCGGCATTAATTATTTCGGGGATGTTTAACTCTATGATTTTTGGTATTGGTATGGGCGACTTCTTTTGTGTCGGGTTGGGTATTTGCTTAGCCTTGGCTCGCCGCCAAGATCAACCAGAGGCATCAATTAATCATGGATAGCCCATTGCCTAATGATCGCTTTGCTGGTGACCCCTTGCGTGTTCGCTTCAAACGGGTGCTGGCGTATTTTTTATTACCCCGCTTTGCTTGGGCTGCTTTAGCGTTGGCGGTGGTGATAGGCTCGTTGCTTGAGCCTACTATCCCGGCATTGATGAAGCCGTTGCTAGATGACGGGTTTAACAATAAAAAGATACCGCTTTGGATGGTGCCTGTAGCCATCATCAGCTTGTTCATGCTGCGCTCGATAGCGTCGTATGTGTCTGACATTGCACTAGCCAAAATTGTGCAAACCAGCTTGCGCAATTTGCGCGAGAAAATGTTCAACGCAGTCAGCGTGGCAGAACTAGATTTGTACCGCACACAACCGGCCACGGCCTTGGCCAACACCATCGTCTATGAGGCTACCAATGGCGCAGTGCTATTGCTGCAATCAGTCGCTACTGTGGTGAAAGACAGCTTATCGGTCATTGCACTGTTTGCTTATTTGCTGTACCTGAACTGGAAGCTCACCTTGATCGTGGTGGTGATATTTCCTGCAGTGGCGCTGTGTATGCGTGCGCTGTCCAAGCGGGTGTATAAGCTCACTAAAGCATCACAAACCGCTGTGGACGATTTGGCCTACACGGTAGAAGAAAGCGTGTTAGCCCATAAAGAAATCCGCATTCAAGGCGCTGTAGCGCAGCAAAGCGCCAGGTTTAATACAGTCAATGTGTTGCTGCAGCGCTTGGCCATGAAGTCTGCCATCGCTGGCTCGGCAGTGGCACCTATCACCAATATTTTTGGCTCGATTGCATTGTCGGCAGTTATCACTATTGCCATGGTGCAAAGCCAAGGCAATGCCTTGTCTGCAGGTGGTTTTGTGGCCTTTATCACCGCCATGCTGATGCTGATAGCGCCCATTAAGCATTTGTCTGAGGTCACTAGCACCATCACGCGCGGCATCGTGGCAGCGGAGCGTGCTATTGCGTTGGTAGAAACCGTCACACCCGAAAAAGGCGGCACGCACACCAGCGCCCGCAGCACGGGAGCGATTGAATTTGACCATTTGCAAGTTACCTACCCTAATGCTGAGGCACCTGCGCTGCACAGTATTGATTTGAATATTCGCGGCGGGCAGTTTGTTGCCCTGGTCGGTTTGTCGGGCTCTGGCAAAACCACTTTGGCCAATGTGCTGCCCAGATTTGTTGACATCGCACAAGGCAGCGTGCGCCTAGACGGTGTGGACTTGCGTGAGTGGGATTTACAGTCGCTGCGCCAGCAGTTTGCATTGGTAGGCCAGCATGTGGTGATGCTGAGCGACACGGTGCTGCACAACGTGTGCCTAGGCCAAACGGTAGACCGTGCACGGGCGCTGCAGTGCTTGGAAGCCGCGTGCTTGGGCGAGTTAGTTAAATCTCTGCCCCAAGGCATCGACACCCCGCTGGGCCACAACGCTAATGTGCTGTCGGGTGGTGAGCGCCAGCGCCTGGCTATTGCACGGGCTTTGTACAAAGACGCGCCGATTTTGATATTAGACGAAGCCACCTCGGCGCTAGACCCTGACACCGACCGGCTAGTGCAAACCGCCCTGCGCGCCGCCATTGCCAACCGCACCACCATTGCCATTGCGCACCGTTTGTCCACTATCCGTGATGCAGACTTGATTGTGGTGATGCAAGACGGCCGCATTGTGCAGCAGGGCAACCATGCCGCGCTAGAGGCGCAAGACGGCCCATACAAAGACTTTGTGCGGCTAAGTTTTACGTCAAGCGCGGCGCAAACTTAAACGCAAAGCCGCTTGGGCAAACTCATGCGCAGTAGGCTCTACCAACACGGCAACATCGTCATGCAAATGGTACGAAGCTGGTGTGGCAAATTTAAACCAACACACTGTCGGCACGCCCAGCGCCACGGCCATGTGGTAGGGGCCAGAGTCAGTGGACACCATGATCTGCGTCGAGGCTATCAAACCTGCCAGCTCATTTAACGTGCACTTACCGGCCCAGTTGGTGCACACCGCGTCATGGCCCAGCGCTGCAAGTGCTAGTTTGAATAGCGCCATAAATTCTTCATTCACCGCGCTTTCAAAATCGGCCCCCGTCAAATGCAG
>JANOSN010000161.1:0-3289 GCA_031415895.1 Polaromonas sp.
CACCACGCTGCGCAACTCGCGCCACATAGCGCGGGTCATGGCGTTGCGCCGTGCTGGGTTGTTTAGCGTGATGACAGCAACATGCCCGTCAATGCGCAAATCAATCAAGCTTGGCACCCGAGGCCTTGACCACCGTGGCCCAACGCTTCATGTCAGCACTTAAAAATGCAGCAAACTGCGCGGGCGTAGTGTTAGGAAACTCTGCGCCTTGATTAGCCCACACCGCCTTCAGCTCATCGCTAGACAGCGCCTTGCGAAACTCCTCAGTAGCCCGTGTTTGTGCGTCGGCTGGCATGCCTTTGCTGCCCCAAATGCCGTACCAAGTGGTGACGGTGTAGTCAGGCAAACCCAGCTCGCCAGCACACGGCACATCAGGAAAAGCGGGATTGCGCTTAGGGCCAGACACCATGAGCGCCTTGATGCGTCCACCTTTGATGTGCGCGGCCGATGAACCCAGGCCGTCAAACATCATATCGACTTGGCCAGCAATCAAATCTTGCAGCGCCGGGCCGGCGCCACGGTAAGGAATGTGGGTGATAAACGTACCCGTTTGCAGCTTGAAAAGCTCGCCTGCCAAATGGTGCGACGTACCACCACCGGCTGACCCGTAGTTCAGCTTACCTGGGTTCTTTTTGACAAACTCTAAAAATTCTTTCAGGTTATTAGCAGGCACTTTCTTCGGGTTAATCACCAGCACCTGCGGCACCACAGCGGCTAGCACCAATGGCACTAAATCACTTTCAATGTTGTAGTCCAGTCGTGGGTACATGCTGGGCGCAATGGCGTGGTGTACCGCGCCCATAAAGTAGGTGTAGCCGTCGTTAGCTGCCTTAGCGGCAAACGATGCACCCACCGTGCCGCCCGCGCCGCCTTTGTTGTCAATGATCAGCTGCTTGCCAGTCGCCTTAGAAAATTGTGCTGACAGTGGCCTTGCAAAAGCATCGGTACCTCCACCCGCAGGAAATGGCACCACCATGTTAACGGGTTTGGTAGGCCAGGCTGATTGTGATTGGCTAGCTACAGGAACCATAGCTGCCAAGGTAGCGTAGCGAAGAGCGGTTCGTCGGTTTAAATTCATCATGTCTCCAGATAGGTATGTGTCATTAATTTTGTCCTCCCCTATCTTGGCAATCGCTGGTTGCCATTTTCAATATTTTTATCGATTTTTCTGCGCCCAAGCCCACAATAGAGCGCCACCCACGATCATAGGCACACAAAGCCACTGTCCCATAGTCAGGCCCATGCTGAGTAACCCTAGGTGTGCGTCTGGTTCGCGGAAGTATTCGGCAATAAACCTAAAGATACCGTATAGCAACAAAAATACCGCTGCCACTTGGCCGGGCTTACGCTCTTTACGGGCGTACAGCCACAGCAAGATGAACAGCAATAAGCCTTCCATCAATATCTGATAGATCTGCGATGGATGGCGCGGTGCATCCCCTGCCCCTCTAAACACCATGCCCCAGGGCAGTGACGGGTCCGCCACGCGGCCCCACAGCTCGCCGTTGATAAAGTTACCCACGCGGCCCATCATCAGCCCGGTAGGCACACACGGTGCGACAAAATCTGCCACTTGAAACAGCGAGCGTTTGCGTGAATAGGCAAACCACACCTCAGCCGCTACCACGCCCAGTAACCCGCCATGAAAGCTCATGCCGCCTTGCCACACATAAAAAATCTCCAGCGGATGGCTCAGGTAATAGCCCGGCTTGTAAAACAAACAATACCCAATGCGCCCGCCCAGCACCACGCCCATGACACCGAGGAACAAAATATCCTCCACGTCTTTACGCGTCCACGCTCCCGCACCTTGAATGGATGCAAACGGCTGGTGCTTTAACCGGCGAAACCCTAAAAACATAAACAGCGCAAAAGCTGCCAGGTACGTCAGGCCGTACCAGTGGATGGCCAATGGGCCAAGTTTCAGGGCGATGGGGTCGATTTGGGGGTGAATCAGCATGCCGCTATTTTGCACTATGCCAACCACCACAGCCATGCCAAGCAGGTAACACCTTGATCACAGGCTTTTAACTTAGATCGTTGGTGTGCGCTGTGCCAACAGTGTCACCAATTCAGGCACCATAGTCTGCGGCCCGGCCTGCGCCACGGCTGCAGCGTAGGTGCCATGCACGGCATCTGCAATGGTGTGCACAGCCTGCGTGTCGCGCGCCATCTGCGTGTAATAGCCCAAGTCTTTTTGCGCATTGCCCATAGCAAACTTGAGGCCGCTGGCATCGCGCGCCAGTAAATAGGGTTTCAGGCGCTCTAGCGCCACACCCCCGCCGCCGCCTTTGCCCAACACGTCAACCAACACCTCGGGCGCAATGCCTGCGCGCTCGGCGCAAGCTGCAGCCTCGGCCAGCAGGGCGATGAAGCCCAGCGACACGCTGTTGTGCAGCAGCTTCATGCGGTGGCCCGCGCCCGTGGGGCCAGCCAAGGTGATGTTTTCCGCAAAGCAAGCCAGCAAGGGCTTGATCTCTTCAAACAAGGCAGGCTCTGCACCTACCAGCAAATTAAGCCGCCCGTCGTGCGCTTCTTTGGCAGTGCGCGTCATGGGCGCGTCGACAAACCTGCCACCCGCAGCGCGCACAGCTTGGGCCACGCGCTCTGTGCTAGAAGGCACCGCCGTAGAGCAATCAATCACCACAGCCCCCGCGCGCAAGCCTTGCAACACGCCGCCCTCACCCATCAGCACCGCCTCCACCTCGGGGGAGCCAGTCACACACAAAATGATGATGTCAGCCCCCGCAGCCAACGCCGCAGCGGTGGTAGCAGTAGCCACGCCTGCAGCTTTCAGCTCATCTAGCGGTTGATTACCCGCATGCTCTAAAACAGTCAGCGGATAACCGTGCTTAGCTAAATTGCGCGCAATGCCATGGCCCATCAAGCCAATGCCCACCATACCGATTTTTGTTTTCATACCAGTCTCCAATCCTTGCGAACCACTACAATTGTGCAATAGTAAACCGCTTTAAAGCTAACGCCATGACCAACAAAATCATCCCCATCAAACCTCTGCGCTCTGCCAACATCACCGAAGGCAAGTCTCGCGCGCCAAACCGCTCTATGTACTACGGCATGGGCTACAAAGAAACTGACTTTGGTAAACCGATGGTGGGCGTGGCTAACGGCCACAGCACCATCACCCCGTGCAACAGCGGCTTGCAAAAGCTGGCTGACGCAGCTATTGCAGGCATTGAAGAAGCCGGCGGTAACGCGCAGGTGTTTGGCACACCCACCATCAGCGACGGCATGGCCATGGGTACTGAGGGTATGAAGTTCTCATTGG
>JANOSN010000162.1:0-5298 GCA_031415895.1 Polaromonas sp.
GTCTTTAGGTGCAATCACCGCATGCGCACCTGCGCCATCAGCCACCCGCAGCACGGCGCCCAAGTTATGCGGGTCGGTCACGCCGTCTAGCACCAGGATGAGTGGGTTGGCCCTTTTGTCATCTCTGTCTGCTGAGGCCTCAAGGTCTTCTAGCAGCTCATCTAGCGACGTAGCCTGCTTCACCGGCTGCGCAATCGCCACCACGCCTTGGTGGCCGTGGCTGCCGCACATTTTGGCCAGGCGCAGACCGTCGGCCTCGATCAAGCGAACCTTCGCTTCACTGGCCTTGTCGACAAAGCTGCGCATACGCGCGTCTTTGCGCGAGGCATCGTAGTAAATTTCAACAACAGAGGTGGGTGCGGTTTTAATGCGCACGCCCACGGCGTGAAAGCCGTAGAGGATTTTGGTAGCTGACATGCACCGATTATCACGTTTTATCGCGTGTTATCAGCGGGTATCACGTTTAGTTAATTCTAGTTAGTGGCTGAAGACAGCATGATCACTGTGGCCCGCCTGCTGCGTTACCTAGACAGGCTAGAGGCTATTGAACTGACGTTGGCGCAAAGTACCACCAAAGCATAGTACTCATGGTGCGGTAGCCGTCTTCTCAAACCGACAAAATCAAGTTGCTGACATCGTTACTGGCCGCTTAGCTTAGCTGATTGTGTGAGCTATTGATTTTATAGCTGCTTGAGCAGTGAATACTTGGACTGCAGGGACTTTTCGTTGGTAAATGTACTGTTTTCAATGTTATCTATGTTCTGTCGGTTGGTTCGTTGCCCTGCTCGTTGTTCTAGGACGCGCGACGGTGTGGCTGGCTGGGAGTCACACGCCAGGGCAGTAGCTACGGTTGAGGTCGCCACAACCTGCGCCCAGCGTGCCTTCCCAGCATCGACCAGGGTGCAGCGATAGGATCTTATCGGTGGGGAAACTGCAGCGAGGTGCGGCCCACCAGCTACAGATGACTACTACCTATCTCGCATGTTCGCGAAAGTTTCCCCAGCGATATGTCCCGCCGCCCGCCACGGCTAGTCAAGGACACCATGCATTGCCAAGGGGGAGCTAAAAACACAGACAAATGCTACAAATATAATAGCTGCTTGAGCAGTAAATACTTGGACTACAAGCCAAATCTATTGGAGAAAGTGTCTTGCAAAACCTTATCGACTCTTAACTTACTTGGCTTGCAAAAACTGCGGTACATGCAGCAGCACAAACTCATTGTCGTCCGCCTTGTTAGGGTCTCGGCTACTTGAGAACGGTAAATTGTTGTCATTGCCCACAATGATGTGCTCTGCATCAACAATGTCTACATTCTCAATCGTAAAGAAAGGGAAAGTCAGCTTGCCGTCCACCTTGGGTTTACGGGCCAGATTGTTAGGGTCGTTGATGGCCAATAAGTCAATGTAGCCAATCTTTCGCACAGAGTTGTTCACATTCGCTTGTGACATTTCAATTTTATAAACGCGCTTGATCTTGGGTAGATCATGAAAGCAAGTAGTGGCGCGCTCAATAACGCCGCCTACCACCGGACAGGCTTTGTCAGGGGTGCCTTCACCGTTGTCGCGCTCAATCACCAAGCCAGTGGTTTCATCAATCATGTTGAAGTCTCCAATGGCCAAGCCGTTGGCTTCCAGCATATATTTCCAGTGGCGGCCTGTCCAGCGCTGGCTGGCTACATCAAACTCCAGGATGCGCAGATATTCGCGGCCATCGAGTTTTTCTGTGTCTTTGGTGGTGGCGTCCCACATTGCGCCCTCTAGCAGCGCATAAAGTTTGCTGCCGTCTTTAGAGGCTGCCATGCCCTCGAAGCCGCGCGATCGGCGGACTGTAAAGTCTAGCGCTACGTTGGGCGCTGCAGGGGTAGTGATAGCCGGGTGGTCGGGTGAGCGGGCGGGCTTGCCATCTACCAAGGTTTCAAACACAGCCAACACCTTGCCGGTCATGTCGGCTTTGATCAACCAAGGCCCCAGTTCATCACCAATCCACAGCGCACCGCCCGCTAACTGAAAGCTCTCGGTGTCAAAGTCGGTCCCTGTCAAATAGCGTTTGGGGGTGCCTTCGTGCACGATACGAAAAGGTACTTTTTTGTCTGGGTCATGCAGAAAAATAGTTTGCAAACGTTTGAGCTCTCCGCTCTTCCAGTCAATGTTGTATCGGTTAAGGTAAAGCATGGAATCAGGCGAGTTGGCCTTGGAGCCAAAACCGTTGTCGGTCAACACCCAGTAGCTGCCATCGGACATACGCTTAATGCCTGAATGACCCTGCACAGGCTGGCCATTGAACGGCACAGACACACCCGTAGGCCGGTTGGCCGAGCGCCCCTCAACAGAACCTATTGCCTCTACCCGCACGGGGGTGGTGAACTTGCCGCTAATGCGCAAATCTGCCGGGGCGTCTGTGGGTGCGGGCAAAAAAGTTTGTGCAGGGATCAGCGCATGGCCTGCCAGATTAGCCGTAAACGCTGTTTGCGCATGGGCTGTTGACAGGCAGGCCAAGGTGGCCATTAACACGGCAATAGTATTTTTTTGCATAAATTTAGTTCAAGTCCAGAGGGTTGTGATGGGTTTACAGTTCACCCAGCTTGCTGCGGGCAATGAGTTTCCAGATGGCTGCTGCGCCGGTTTTAGGCAGCTCGATACGATAAATTTCGTCGTTGCCCTGATTAATGGCACTGGCACCTTCTTGCGGCGGCACGCCCAGCATGTGCGACACCAGCAGTGGATTAATCCCGCCATGGCCAACGATCACAACCGTGCCACCGTCTTTGTGTTTTTCGCGGATATTTTTAAGTGCTGCTTCGGCCCGGCGCGATTGGCTCTCTAGCGTTTCGCCGCCTTCCATATCGTCTGTCCAGGTAAAGCGGCGTTTGTTCCAGTCGGCCACAATGGCAGGGTCTTTGTCGTTAGCACCTTCAAATTTGCCAAAGAAACGCTCGCGCAGGCCATCCATCGGCACGACGCTGGTGCGCCCATCAAACACTGCAGCGGTTTGGCGCGCACGCTGGTGAGAGCTGACATAAACCGCGTCTACTTTCACATCGGCCAACAGCTTGCCCATAGCAGCAGCTTGCTCGCGGCCTGTGGCGTTCAGTGGGTTATCGGTGCCACCTTGAATGCGCCCATCCTTATTCCAGTCGGTCTGGCCGTGACGCACCACATACACAGTCAGCTGCGCAAATGCGTTAACGCTCAGCAAGCTGCTAGCCAAAACTAGCATAGTCATCAAGCTGCGCGGAGAAGTTAAAGATTTGAAGGTATGGCTCATAGCAGATGCACACTGCTGGTTGCAGCGCGTTGAGTTGAAACAATCAAGCCCAATGTAGGCCCACGACATGACAATTGCATGAAGCTTTTTTGACAGATTGATGCACCTGGATAGCTCGTTGTACTGGGGCGCGCGAAGGTAGCGGCTGACATCGAAGCTATGGGCGAGACTATAGGCAAGGGCGACACAAACTCGGCCCCGCGTGTCTTCACAGCATCGACCAGGGTGCAGCGGTGGGATCTTATCGATGGGGAAACTGCAGCGAGGTGCGGCCCACCAACTGCAGATGACTACTCCCTGGCGCGCATGTTCGCGGAAGTTTCCCCAGCGATATGTCCCACCGCCCGCCACGGCTAATCAAGGACTCCAAGCATTACCAAGGGGGAGCTAAAAAGACTCAGAAGGAAACTACAAATGCTACAAATATAATAGCTAGCTGAGCAATAAATACTTGGACTACAGCACTATTTCATTGGAAAAGTAACTTTACAAAGCAATTTCACCCGCCTCAATCACAATCCGCTGCCCACAACGCGCTGCAATCGCCTGGTCATGCGTAACTAACACCAAGGTGGTGCCCAGTTCAGCATTCAAATCGAACATCAGCTGCATCACTTTGTCACCCGTGGCATGGTCTAGGCTACCCGTGGGCTCATCTGCCAACAGCACAGCGGGCTGCACTACGAAGGCGCGGGCCAATGCTACGCGCTGCTGCTCGCCGCCGCTCATCACTTTGGGATAGTGGCCTAACCGCTCGGCCAAGCCTACGCGTTTAAGCATCTCGGTGGCTGCCGCGCGCGAGTCTTTACGGCCTGCCAACTCTAGCGGCAACATCACGTTTTCAAGCGCAGTAAGGTTACCTAGCAGCTGAAAGCTTTGAAACACAAAACCTACGTTTTGTGCACGCCAAGCGGCACGGTCATCCTCACTGACGGTGAACAAGTCAAGCCCCGCCAAATGAACTGTTCCGCGCGTGGGTGTATCCAACCCTGCAATGATCGACAGCAAAGTGCTTTTGCCCGAGCCAGAAGCGCCGACAATAGCGCAGGTGGCTTTGGCTTCAATGCCAAAATGAATGTCGCGCAAAATATCAAGTGTGCCAGTTGAGTCGGTGACGCTTTTGGACACATGTTCTACCGAAATAATGGAATCTGCCATGGTTATTAGTTCTTCAAATCAATCTAAGCGACACTTTACCGCGTCTATAGCTCTGGCTGCAGGCCTAGGGCTATCTTTGCTAGCCGCCCCCGCTGGGGCGCTGAGCGAAAAGCCTGTGCAAAGCCCCCTCATCTTGGTGGTGGGCGACTCGCTGAGTGCTGAGTATGGCCTGGCGCGCGGCACGGGCTGGGTGGCCTTGCTAGAGAAAAAACTGGCTGCAGACAAAATCCCCGCCAAAGTAGTCAACGCCAGCATCAGCGGTGACACCACCTCGGGCGGCCGCTCGCGCCTAGGCGTGCTGCTTGCGCAGCACAAGCCTACGCATGTAGTGATTGAGCTGGGTGCAAACGATGCACTGCGCGGCCTGCCCAAGAAAATAACGGGCGATAATTTAACCGCCATGACCGAAGCTGCCCAAAAAGCCAAGGCCAAAGTGTTGTTAGTGGGCATGCAACTACCCCCTAATTTTGGCGCAGACTACGGCAAACAGTTTGCCGATACTTTTGAAAAAGTAGCCACAGCTAAGAAAACAGGCCTAGTGCCCTTCTTTCTCAAAGACGTGGCCGACATTGCCGACCCGGTGAAATATTTTCAAGCTGACCGCATCCACCCGAAAGCTGAAGCGCACCCCATCATGCTGGGCAACGTGTGGCCTGAGCTCAAAAAACTGCTGAAATGAACTGCTGAAATAAACTGTGAACTACCAGCGATACTCTGTGGCATGCCTTTAACCAAAATCAGCGCAGCAGATGCGCTAGCCCAGCTGGACAGCTTTAGCACCATCATTGACGCGCGCAGCGAAGCTGAATACGCACTAGACCGCTTGCCCGATGCCGTTAACTGGCCCACACTAAACGATCAACAGCGCGAACA
>JANOSN010000163.1:0-1419 GCA_031415895.1 Polaromonas sp.
CGCGCCGCGCTGGGCGCGCTTGCTGCCTCCAAGACAGGCATGTTGGGTGCGATGCAGTAGTTTCATTTGAAGTCTGGCCTGATCCAGTCACGCGTCAACACACCTGCCAACGCTTGACCTTGCGACAGTGTGAGTACCAAACGCACGCCGTCTGGCGGCGGCACTAATCCGCTAACCACAGCAGTGGGCGTGCCTGATGATGGCGGCGGTGGTGGCGCGGCAGACGATGCACCCGATCCAGCTGCAGAAAAAGCGTTGGTCCAGGCATTGTTGCGGTAATAGTAAATTTGCCAATCATCGATGGCTGCAATATCAGTTTCGTTGCGTCGCTCTGCATCGCCTGGGTTTTCGCCCCATTGCCCAGCTTGTGTCCAGGCATTTTGCAGCTCTTGGCGATTGTTAATCGGCAGTGATTGCCAACGCAGCCATCGGCCTTGGCCGTTGACTGTGCGCTTGGCCCAGCCAATGATGCGCACCTCGGTGTCGCTGTAGCGGCGCACCACACGCAGTACGCGGCCATCGAATTCGACGGTGTTGATCAATTGTGTTTGAAACATTTGATCCAAGTCAGTTTGCCATTGCACCAAAGCTGTTTGCAGCGTGGCGATGCTGTCGGCCCGCTCGCGGCTGGCCTCTTGCGCACGGGCCATGCTGTCAATGCCGCGCCAGCTCATCACGGCCAGCATAGACATGATGAAAATGGCCACCAACAATTCAATCAGCGTAAAGCCTTTGTTGCGCATGTCTAGCGCCCCATCACGGTGGCAAAATTAAGCACCGGTATTGTTGCATCCAGTAGCTTGACTTCTAAGCGACGCAAACTTGGATTGGGTGTGGGCACCACTTCAATGGCTACTGTAAATGTTTTACCCGCTTGCTCGCACGACACGCTGCTGTTACCTATGTTAGGCAGCTGGCCCGCTAAGCGCAGCTTGACGAGTTCGTTTTCAGCGCAAATCTGCGCCAGCAGCACATCACTTTGTCTCTGCGCTCCGCGCGACAGCGCCGACACGGCCTGCGAGCCCGCCAGCAAAGCGATCGACACGATGGCCAAGGCCACCATAATTTCAATGAGTGTGAATCCGCTTTTAGGCATGGCTAAGGTTTAGCCGCAGCGACACCTGAGTCGCTAGCCGCGCCACTTTCAACGCGAAATGGACGCAGCCCATCGGTAGACAGCACGATGCGCTGGTCGCCCAACGCCAAGGTGATAGATTGCGCTGCAATGATAGGCTCTGGGCCCAGTAAAACATTGGCGCTGATATTGGCCGTCTGCGCTGTAATGCCCGGTGTCAGCCAAGCCTGTGTTGCGCTAGGCTCAGCGGGCAGGCTGCCTACTATGACAAATCCTTGCTCTGCCGGTTGCCAAATGAGCGGTAAGCCGGTGGTGCGCGATTTGCTGCGCGCAGACTCTAACAC
>JANOSN010000164.1:0-5399 GCA_031415895.1 Polaromonas sp.
TCGACCATGCCTGGGCTCGCGCCTACCAAGAGCACGGTCTGCGTTACTACCCCAAAGCCGTGGTCGCCGTGCCCTACACACCCGTGCCTGGCACACGTTTTGTATGTCAAAACAGCACACAGTCCAAGTATTTACTGCACAAGCAGCTATCATTTTGCGAGCAAAACCATATCTCGTCGCTGCATGTATTGTTTACATCCGATGCAGATAAATTGGTTCACGACGCTCACCCTTTGATGGCGCGACAAACCGTTCAATTCCACTGGACTAATCCAGTCGAACCCTACGGCAGCTTCGACCATTACATCAGCACCCTAGCCCAAGACAAACGCAAAAAAATCCGCGCTGAGCGCCGCAAGGTGGCTGACGCTGGCGTCACTTGGCGCACCGCCGAGGGCGCGGGCATCAGCGCCAGTGACTGGGATTTTTTCTACCGCTGTTACGAGCGCACCTACCTGGAGCACGGCAACGCGCCCTACTTAACGCCACAGTTTTTTGAAGCCATGGCCAGCACTATGCCCGAAAACTGGGTCATGTTTATCGCCGAACACAGCGGCCAGCCCATTGCCAGCAGCCTGATCGCCGTACAAACCATTCGTGGTGCGCAAAAGATAGCCTACGGCCGCTACTGGGGGGCTCTGGCCCGCGTAGACAGCCTGCACTTTGAAGCCTGCTATTACCAGCCGCTGCAGTGGTGCATCGACAACGGCTACCACCGCTTTGAAGGCGGCGCCCAAGGTGAACACAAAATGGCCCGTGGCCTGCTGCCCGTCACCACCCACAGCGCCCACTGGCTAGCCCACCCGCAGTTTGCCGATGCAGTGGCCAGGTTTTTAGAACGCGAAGGCGCGGGGATAGAAAACTATGTGGAACATTTGGAGGGAAGGAATCCGTTTCGGGTTTAGGCGGATTTATCAATTAAATTTTTTTAAAATGAAATAAGTTGAAAAAATGTCCAATACCCCATCATCAGTGAATCCACTACCCAAGACTGCAAGCAGGTTTGCAGCCAACTCAAGTCTTGATACATCTGAGCTGTCAAACGCGGACCAGTATGCTTTTGCCGCCGTATTGATCAACCCGCCTAAAGCTAACGAGGCACTACAACGCGCTTTTGCGAAAGAGCGCGAGTTAGTTCAAACTTCAACACTACAAAAATAATAGCTGCTTGAGCAGTAAATACTTGGACTACAGGCTTAAATCACTCCTAAAACCTGCAAATTAACCAAAATTCACCTGAGGCCACACCATGACCACATTACGTATCGCCCCTATCGAGCCGCCCTATGCTGCAGATGTTCAGGCTGACTTTGACAAGGTCATGCGCGGTGCGCCGCCTATTGGGCTTTTTCGTACTGTGGCACATAACCCGCGCGTGCTGCAACGCATGATGGCGGGTGGCCTGCTTGACCGTGGCAGCATCTCGCTGCGGGCGCGTGAGCTGATGATTTTGCGTACCTGTGCGCGCTGTGGTGCTGAATATGAATGGGGCGTTCACGTTGCCGGTTTTGGTGCCAAGGCGCAATGGACTGCTGCGCAAACCTATGCCACAGTGCATGGCCAAGCCACAGATGACTGCTGGGGTGCCGAGGACCAGCTCATCATGGCACTGGCTGACCAACTGCACGACACAAGTCGTGTGGACGACGCGCTATGGGCCAAGCTGGCTACCCACTTTGCACCAGACCAGTTGGTCGAGCTCATCATGCTGGCGGGCCAGTACCACTCTATTTCTTTTGTGATCAACGCTTGCGGTGTGCAGCTTGAGCCGCACGCACCTGTGTTTCCAGCGGCTTTGTAATCGCTAAGTACTTATCGGGTACTACAAAATTCATAGCTGCTTGAGCAGTAAATACTATGACTACAGGCTTAAATCGCTACTTAAACACAGACGAGGCTATCATGAATTCACAACCTAGCACTAACGGTATTTGCGCTACTAGCCGTTTACTGCCATTCACACGCGCAGCCGTTTTCGCGGCGTTTGCAGACCCGCACAGTCTGGCCAAATGGTGGGGACCAGATGGGTTTAGCAACACGTTTGAGCTGTTCGAGTTCAAAGCCGGGGGGCGCTGGAAGTTTGTGATGCACGGGCCGGATGGCACAAACTATCCTAACGACAACATTTTTCTACAAGTGTCGCCCGACAAAATCGTTATCCGGCATATCCTGCAGCCGCTGTTTACGCTGACCATCACACTGGCCGATCAAAGCAACGGCACCTTGCTCAGCTGGCACCAAGCCATAGACGACGCCGAGCTTGCAGCGCGCATCTGGCACATCATTAAGCCAGCCAATGAGCAGAATTTAAACCGCTTGCATGCTGTACTTTCAGCGGAGGCTTGATACTATGAAAATAATAGCTATAGACGTAATGAATACTTGGACTACAAGCACTTTTGATTGGTAAAATGCTGTTTTAGTACTTTTACTGAGTTGGTTTGATGTTTTACCTCTGTTATCTGCGCTGACTGAAGACGACGCAAACTACGCCCTGCGTGCCTTCACTACACCATGGCCCAGGGTGAGCGGTGGGAGCGTCTCGATGGAAAAATTGTAGAAAGGCGCGGGCACGACCTGAAGATGACCTTTAACCCGGTTTTGCCCGACAATTAAGTTTATGACAGAGCTTTCCACCTCAGCAGCCGCCACCACACCCCTAAGCGTGGGCACGCGCATGCCCACGGGCGCATGGCACAAGCGCTGGTGGCGCTCGCAAAGCCCGGCGCGGCAAGACCGCTACGCCATGTTGGCACCGCTGCTGGCGGTGCTGATGTTTTTGGCGGCGATTGTGGCGGCGTTTGGCTATCTGCGGCTAGAGGAGATGGACCGCGAGCAAGAGGCGGTCAAGCGTGATGTGGAATACGCCCAGCAGCGCGTGCGCCTGCGCCTGCTGGAGCGGCAAGAGCAGCTAATGCGCTTAGCCGCAGACGTCAGCAATAAACAAATCGACAGTGAAGACTTTGTTGCCCAGGCCGAGGCGCTGGTGCAGCAATACCCCGAGCTGCAGGCCGTGCTGTGGATCGATGCTAAAAAGCGTATCAAAATGGGCTACACCTCGCCCAGCGTGCTGGGCGCGCAGGTGCGCGTGGCCGGCGATCAAATCAAAATTGCGGCCACTGATGCCACCTACGGGTTGGCCCGTGACGTGCGCCAGCCGGTGTATTCCACCCCGTTTGACACGGGTACGGCCACGGCGGCCTTGTTGCAGGTGCATGTGCCGCTGGCAGATGCGGGCCGCTTTGCCGGTGTGGTGGTGGGCGAATACAACATCGACGCATTGCTGCGCTACGCCGTGCCCAGCGAGATAGCGGCCAAATACGCCGTAGCCCTGCTTGACGATAAAGACAAAGTGCTGGCAGGCAATACTACGCCTGCGCGCGGCGCAGCGGCCAAGTTTTTGCCGTGGACGCAGCAAGACAATAGTTACGAGATACCCGTAGCACCGATTGGCAACGGGCTGATCATTCGCGCGCAGGCTTACCGCACCTCGCTGGGCTTGGTGGGTAGTGGGCTGTTTTGGTTGGTCGCTGTGCTTAGCCTGATGACAGCATGGATGCTGCTGGGCACCTGGCGGCACACGCGCAGGCGCATTCAGGCGCAGGCCGCGCTGGTGAAAGAAACCAACTTTCGCCGCGCGATGGAAAACTCCATGCTGACTGGCATGCGCGCGCTCGACATGCAGGGCCGTATCAGCTATGTCAACCCAGCGTTTTGCCAAATGACAGGCTGGGCGGAGGCCGAGCTGGTGGGCCGCACAGCGCCCTTCCCCTACTGGCCCGAGGAAGACCGTGAATCACTAGCCTCCAAGCTTGAAGATGAGCTAGCGGGCCGCACCACACCGGGCGGTTTTCAGGTGCGGGTAAAGCGCAAAGACGCGCATATTTTTGACGCGCGCATGTATGTGTCGCCGCTGATCGACCCCAAGGGCGCGCAAACTGGCTGGATGACATCGATGACCGACATCACCGAGCCTAACCGCGTGCGCAAGCAGCTAAGCGAGTCGTATGAGCGATTTACCACCGTTCTAGAGGGCCTGGACGCTAGCGTATCAGTAGCGCCGCTGGGCAGCGCCGAGCTGTTGTTTGCTAACAAGTTGTACCGCCAGTGGTTTGGCTCGCACACCGAAGGGCATTTAAATTTGGTGGCCCAAGCTGGCAGACCTGATGTGCCACGCGGCGAAACCGACGACGATGTGGACGCACTAGCGGGCCTGCCGGTAGGTGAGCTGACCGTAGCGCAAAGCGAAAACGCCGAGATTTTTATTCCCACGCTGGGCAAATGGCTAGAGGTACGGTCACGCTACCTCAGCTGGACCGACGGCCGTTTGGCGCAAATGGTGATTGCCACCGACATCACACCCCGCCGCAAGGCTGAAGAGCTGTCTGCCGCGCAAGCTGAGCGGGCGCATTCGGCCAGTCGCCTTATTACCATGGGCGAGATGGCGTCGTCTGTGGCGCACGAGCTGAACCAGCCACTCACGGCTATTAACAACTATTGCAACGGCATGGTCAGCCGCATTAAAGGCAAGCAGATTAACGATGAAGACCTGCTGGCTGCACTGGAGAAGACTGCCAAGCAGGCGCAGCGCGCGGGGCAGATTATTCAGCGCATTCGCAGCTTTGTAAAACGCTCAGAGCCAAACCGCACCTTGTCTGACATCAACACCATGGTGGGCGAGGCCGTAGAGCTGGCCGAGATCGAGCTGCGCCGCCGCAACGTGCGCTTAACGCACTACGTGGCCGCACGCCTGCCGCAGCTGCTGGTAGACCCTATTTTGATTGAGCAGGTACTGGTCAATTTAATGAAAAACGCCGCCGAGTCCGTAGACAACGCCCAGCGGCCAAGCGCCCGGCGCAGCGTAGAGCTGCGTGTAATGCCCAAGCCCATGGCGGGCCTTGGCGATGTGGTGGAATTTAGCGTGACAGACACTGGCAAAGGCCTGGCCCCCGAGGTGCTAGAGCGCCTGTATGAAGCGTTTTTCTCGACCAAGGCCGAGGGTATGGGCATTGGCCTGAACCTGTGCCGGTCGATTGTCGAGTCGCACCAAGGCCGGATGCAGGCCGAGAACCTCTACAATGGAAGCGACATCAGCGGTTGTAAGTTTAGTTTTTGGCTGCCCATGGCGCAAGGCGCACTAGGGTTAGTTGATGCAGAACCAGCTGCTGCTATTAAATAAATAGCTGCTTGAGCAGTAAATACTTGGACTTCAGCGATATTCGTTCGGAAAAAGGCAGTAACACCATGAGTTTAATCCCCAAAAAAGGCACCGTATACGTAGTGGACGACGACGAGGCCGTACGTGACTCGTTGCAGTGGCTATTAGAAGGCAAAGACTACCGCGTGCGTTGCTACGACTCGGCAGAGACGTTTTTAGCCCGTTACGACCAGCGCGAAGT
>JANOSN010000165.1:0-5069 GCA_031415895.1 Polaromonas sp.
CGTTAAAAACCTACCCTACACTGGCCTCAGAATGGTCGAGTTCACCCACATGGTGATGGGCCCCACCTGCGGTATGTTGTTTGGCGACTTGGGTGCCGAGGTAATCAAGGTAGAACCGCCGCAAGGCGACAACACGCGCAACTTAATCGGCTCTGGCGCGGGCTTTTACCCGTTGTTTAACCGCAATAAAAAATCGCTGGTATTGAATCTGAAAACACCCGAAGGCCGTGAAGCTGCGATGAAACTCATTGCCACAGCCGATATCGTGAGCCATAACTTCCGGCCCGAGACCATGGCCGCGCAAGGCCTAGACTACGACAGCCTTAAAAAGCTCAACCCACGGTTGATCTACATCGCACTCAAGGGCTTTCTGCCAGGCCCCTATGAGCACCGCACTGCCTTAGACGAAGTGGTGCAAATGATGGGTGGCCTGGCGTATATGACCGGGCCTGTGGGCCAGCCACTGCGCGCGGGCAGCAGCGTGAACGACATTATGGGCGGCATGTTTGGCGCTATTGCCGCCATGGCCGCGCTGGCGCAGCGCGAGAAAACTGGGCTGGGCCAAGAGGTGCAATCGGCGCTGTATGAAAACAATATTTTCTTAGTGGCGCAGCACATGATGCAATTTGCCGTCACGGGCCAGGCCGCTGACCCTATGCCCAACCGCATTTCAGCATGGGGCGTGTACGACGTGTTTACCGTCAAAGATGGTGAGCAAATTTTCTTAAGTGCTGTCAGCGATAAGCAATGGGCAGTGATGTGCAACGCGTTTGAATGGGACGACCTGAAAGCCGACCCGCTGTACGGCAACAACAACGACCGTGTGCGGGAGCGACCGCGTTTGCTGCTGCAACTGCGTGAGCGCTTTGCCGCCTACAGCGCTGCACAGTTAAGTGATATTTTTGAAAAGCATGGTCTGCCCTACGCACCGATTAAAAAGCCGCACGAATTGGTAGACGACCCGCACTTGCTGGCCACTGGTGGGCTAGCGCCGATAACGCTACCCAACGGCCAGCAGACCAACACCGTACTGTTTCCGTTCACACTAGACGGTCAACGCATGGGTGTGCGGCACAACCCGCCCAAGCTGGGCGAACACAGTGCCGACATTTTGCAATCTTTGGGCTACGACACACAACAGGCCAGTGATCTCAGTGCGACCAAGCCAACATAAAAATAAGAGACAAACTATGACTAACCGCCGCTACTTTTTGACCGCCACCGCAGCCGTATTGGCCGTGCACCACGTGCACGCACAAAGCGACAAACCCGTAAAGTTTATTTTGCCAGTGTCGGCAGGCTCGGGGGTAGACGGCATTGTGCGTGCTGCCAGTCAACAAATAGCCAAGGCTTTAGGGCAAGCCGTGGTAATAGACAACCAACCGGGCGCTGGCGGTGTGGTGGGCACAGCTGCCATGGTCAAGTCTGCGCCCGATGGCTACACGCTGTCCATCGTCTCAAACAACCATGTCATCTACCCCAGCGTTTTGAAGAGCGTGCCGTTTGACCCGGTGGCCGACATCACCCCTATCGCATTGATCGGCGCTACGCCAATGGTGCTGGTGGTCAACCCCAAATTGCCCGCGAAAAATATCCAAGAGTTCATCGCTTTGCTCAAAGCCAACCCAGGCAAATACAACTACGCCTCCAGTGGCAACGGCACTATTTTGCATTTGGCAGCTGAACTGTTCAAAGACGTGACGAATACGTTTTCTACCCACATACCGTACCGTGGTTTTGCACCCATGCTGCAAGATATTGTGAGCGGGCAAGTGGACTGGGGTGTAGGTGCATTGCCTGCCGTGCTGGGCCAGGTCAAGTCAGGTAACCTGCGGGCGCTGTGCATCGCCAGCAGCACACGCAGCCCCGCAGCGCCTGATATAGCTAGCGCCAGCGAGGCGGGGGTGCCGCAGTATTTGGTCGACGGCTGGTTTGCCGCAGTGGGCCCTAAAGGTTTGGGTGTTGACCAAGTCAAGCGTATCAACGCGGTTTTGGTGACAGCTTTTAATACCGCTGAGGTAAAAGAAGCCATGGCCAAACAAGGCAACACCATCAATGTCAGCACGCCCGAAGCTGCACAAAAACACTTAGCTAGCGAGCTGGTGCGTTACGCAGGTTTGGTCAAAAAATCAGGTGTGGTTGCGCAGTAGATAAATTGACTGATTGCTATGTATTTAATAGCTAATTAATCAATAAATACTTGGACTAACCGGCTATTTGATCGAAATTATCCAGCGCAGTGTAATAAAGTGACGCAAGTTTAAAGCCTCATAATCTGCTTGTGGATAAATTTAAACAGATCGAAACGTTTACCTCAGTGGCGGCCAAAGGCAGCCTGACTGCCGCCGCGCAGGCCGAGGGCGTGGCCGCTGCCATCATTGGCCGGCGTATTGATGCGCTAGAAGAGCGCTTGGGTGTCAAGCTGATGGTGCGCACTACGCGGCGCATCAGCTTAACGCATGAGGGCAGCGCATTTTTAGAAGACTGCCAACGCTTGCTGGCTGACATGGCTAATGCCGAGGCCAGTGTAAGTGCTGGCGGTGTGAAGGCCAGCGGCCATTTGCGCATCACCGCACCAGCAGGCTTTGGGCGCAAGCACGTGGCCCCGCTGGTGCCGCACTTTCGCGAGCTGCATGCCGATGTGTCTATATCGCTAAATCTGTCTGACCGTGTGGTCGATTTAGCTGCTGAGGGCTTTGACTGTGCGGTGCGTGTGGGTGACTTGCCCGATTCGTCATTAGTCAGCGTGCGATTGGCAGACAACCGCCGCCTGTGCGTAGCCACGCCCAAGTATTTACAACAGCGCGGTACCCCCAAGCACCCGCATGACTTGAGCAAACTAGACTGCCTTACTTTGTCTAGCGACGCATCGCAAAGCCGCGGCTGGGCCTTCACTATCGACGGCGAGCTACAACACCTGCGCCCCGGTGGCCCACTAGACTGCAGCGATGGGCAGGTGCTACACGACTGGTGCTTTGCAGGTTACGGCATTGCGTGGCGCAGCACTTGGGAGGTGCAAAGCGATATCGCAGCAGGGCGACTGGTTACGGTGCTTGACGAATTTGCTGCACCGCCCAATGGCATTTACGCTGTGTTTGCGCAGCGCAAGCACATGCCGCTGCGGGTACGGTTGTGGGTAGATTTTTTAAAGCACAGTTACGGGCAGGCTAAGTACTGGTCTACCTGAAGATTATTAGTTAAATGGGCTTATAGTCCAAGCATTTATTGCTCAAGCAGCTATGAAATAAATAGCATTTAAAAACTAACTCTTTAGCAATCCCAAAGCCAACCAAGCCGCCGTACTCCACATCGTTAACGCCACCACCATGTCTATACCGCGCCACACCGCAGGCTTGGCTAACTTGTGGGCTAACAGCTGCGCACCCAAGCCTAAAGCAATAAACCACAGCATTGAGCCGAATGCTGCACCCGCGCCAAACTTCCAGTTCTCGGGCTGTCCATAAGCCAGCGACGCCGTGCCAATCAGCACCGCTGTGTCTAACCAAGCGTGTGGGTTAAGCCATGAGAAAGCTAGCGCCGTGCCCAAGGCTTGTGTTTTGGTCGCGGGTGCGCCTTGCTGCGTCGCGCTCAGGCCCGTGTATTGGTTAGCCCACGCGCGCTGCGCTGCGCCCCAGCCGTAATGCAGTAAAAATAATATTGCCGCGCCAATCATTGCGCCTTGCACGCCAGCCGATAAACTGCCCAATTGCGCCAAACCTGCCACGCCAATGCCAATCAAAATCACATCGGTCACTGCGCAGGCCAGCACGGTGAGCCCCACATGTGAGCGCAGCAACCCCATGCGCAACACGTGAGCGTTTTGCGGGCCAATGGCGATGATGAGCGACAGGCTAAGCAGCATGCCTGAGAGAGCGGCGGTCATAGTGAGATTGTCCTTGTGGTGTCTACAGAGCTTCGCGCACAGTTTATGGCCCGACGACCGTCAGCGCACCCACCCGTTCGGACTGAGCTTGTCGAAGTCTTCTTGCTAACTAAGCCCTATCATCCCAAATATCCTACAAATATTAAACGAAATTAACTATTTCTTCATTTGCTTAAATTTGGTTTAATACCAGCATGCCATTTGACCCTCGCCAGCTCGCCGCTTTTGATGCCACCGTACAAACAGGCAGCCTGTCGGCTGCCGCCGTCACGCTGCGCATCACCTTGGCCGCTACCAGTCTGCGCATCAAAGCGCTGGAAGAATCGCTAGGCCAGCGCCTTTTAATTCGCGGCAAAACCGCGCGCGCTACGCCCGCAGGCCAAGCGCTTTTGACGCACATCAAACAAGTGCGCTTGCTAGAAGCTGACCTGCAACACACGCTGCAACCCGCCAGCAGCGGCAAAGCGCAGGCTTATCAAAATATCAGCGTTGCGGTGAACGCAGATTCATTGGCCTCGTGGTTTTTCCCCGGCATTCAGGCCGCGCTGCAAAAGCACAAGCTTACGCTCGACGTAACGGTAGACGACCAAGACCACACGCTGGAATGGCTAAAAAACGGTGACGTGATTGGCTGCGTCACTACGCTGCCCACGCCCCTGCGCGGCTGCTTGGCTGAGCCGCTGGGCACTATGCGTTATCGCTGCGTGGCTGCACCCGGTCTGCAAGCCAAGCTGCTAGGTAAAAAGCGCAGCATTGGTTTGCACCAGTTGGTGACCCAGCCGGCCATTGGCTTTAACCGCAAAGATGGTTTGCAAGACCAGTTTTTACTGCAGTGCTTTGGAGTAACCGACCTGAGCTATCCGCGCCATTACATTCCCGCTGTAGATGCCTACCGCCAAAGTTTACTAGGCGGCTTGGGCTGGGGTATGCAAGCGGATATCCAAGCGCCCCACGATGTGCCCAGCGGCGTGTTGGTAGACTTGTTTACTGGCCATTTCGTTGATGTGCCTTTGTTTTGGCACCACTGGCAACGCGAGGCTCCGCAGGCTGCGCGATTGACTTTGGCAATCAAAGCGGCGGCGGTGAAGTTGCTAGCCTGATGACTTTGGCATGTTGAGGTGTGTGATCGTGGGCGGGCAGCCCAACTAGCGGGATAATCACACCATGGTCACTCCAGTCCCGCTAC
>JANOSN010000166.1:0-1954 GCA_031415895.1 Polaromonas sp.
GCACAACGGTTGTTTCAATCCACGCCCGCCATCGCTGGCGGGCGAACCCCTTCAGCGCTAAGCCATACTAAATGCTCACAAATTTCGCGCTGCAGCGCGAACATAGCATCAAGAGTGCAAATCGCCTCAGAAGAAAAACAAGTGTATTGCAAAATATGCATTCAAAACAAAGAACTTAGGTTGTCCGCGAACCTTTGCACGTTTCGCACATCGCTTTGGGTCCGCGCAAGCCATTCCGTCACAGCACTAATGGGCCGTCAAAGTCTACAGCTTTAAAAGCGCCATGCTCTAGCACCTCAAAACCACGTGTTTCAGGCATGCGGTAAAGGCGCAAGCAGTCCTGTTCAGGGTTTATTTCTGCCAGCAGCTTACGCTCTAGCGTTTCAAACTGGGCCAGTTCTAATTGACATTCAAACACCGATTTTTGCACACGCTGGCCCGTGCTTTCACACACCTTGGCTACGCGGCGCAGGCGGCGGCGACCTTCTTTGGACTCGGTACTTACGTCGTAGCACACTAACACCAGCATAGTTTTGCACAGCCTTTTCTATTTAGCCACAAAGGGCACATACGGCGCACCCGCATCTCGCAGTGCGCGAGCTAGCAAGCGCGCTTGCACCAGAGGTAACAGTCCCAGCGGCACGCTTTGCGCTAGCAGTGGATGGGTGATTTCGTCACGCTTTCTTTCTTGGTAAGCCACCACCACCGATTTCCGCGCATCTGGCTCTAATGACACACCACCGCCTTCGCGCAACACAAAATCTTTTGCTACTAGCTGGCCGCGGTTAATCAAGGTAAGCGCCAGCCTGTCGGCCCACGGACGAAACTCTTCCATTAAATCTAGCGCCAAGGCAGCGCGCCCAGGTCGCAGCGCATGCAAGAAGCCTACCTGCGGGTCAAGCCCAGCGGCCTCCAGCGCTGAGCGACAGTCGTTCATCCACATAGCGTACAAAAATGACAGCATGGCGTTAAAACGGTCACGTGGTGGGCGGCGGGTGCGCCCGTCCATCGCAAAAGCCTCGCGCTGGTCTGCACGCACCAGTAAATTAAGCCCGCTAAAGTATTGGCGTGCGGCCTCGCCTTCGATGCCGCGCAATACGTCAAGGTTGGCAGCGTCGGGTAAGGCGCGTAGGCTGGCTGCCAAGTCGTCGGCCAGGCGGCTCAGGGTTTTAGCCTCACCCTCTGCTTTGGCCTCGCGCGCGCCACGCTGCAGCACAGCACGGGTGTTTTTAATCTTGCCCGCCACACAGGCGCGCGCCATGTCCAGTGCAAACGCAGGATTAGCAGACAATTGAAATTGTGCTTGGCGCAGCAACACATTACCCGACACTGCGCCTTCTAGCCGCGCTTTAAAGCGGCCGTTATCGTCCAACAGCACCAATGCTATGCCGCTTTCAGCCAACTGGTGCATCAGCGGCGAAGACAGCCCCACATGACCAAAACACACTACAGCAGTCAAGTGGTGCAAAGGCACACGCAATCGCGTTTCGCGCTCTACTTCTACGCGTAGGGTTTCGTTGTCTAATCGCAGATAAGTGTCTTGCGTGGTGACGTACAAAGTGTTGAGCAGTTGCATAGCTAAATAATTTTTAAGCGTCAGGGTCAAACAATGCAGCGCGGGCGGCTGATATACCTGCACTAGCGGCCTGCGGCTGGCAACGCTCGATCAATGAGCAGGCCTTGCAACGCTTAGCCGCTTGCACTGCCTGCAAAGGATGTGGCAGCACAGTGCTGGCAAGCATTTGGCGAATAGCTTGCGCGGTGTTTACCACGGCCACTTGCAACTCAGGCGTTATGGGCACCACCCGCCTGCGCTTGGACGTGGCATAAAAGATTGCGCCTTCAGCCACAGGTTTACCCGTCATTGCCTCTAGGCACATGGCTTGTGCGGCCAGTTGAATGTCATCGCACGCAGCAATATCGACAGCTTTGTTGCGGCTACCGTGCTTGTATT
>JANOSN010000167.1:0-3290 GCA_031415895.1 Polaromonas sp.
CGCAAGTTCAAGTTCGCTGTCACTGGAGCTAAAGAAGACCGCGCTGCCACCGCTTGGCACGATGTGGGTTTGCACTTGGTGCGCAACAGCCAAGGCGATCTAGGCTTCAAAGTGCTGGTCGGTGGTGGCATGGGCCGCACCCCCATCATCGCCAGCACGGTGCGCGAGTTTTTGCCGTGGAATCAAATTTTGAATTACTGCGAAGCCGTCATTCGCGTGTACAACCTGTACGGCCGCCGCGACAACATTTATAAAGCGCGTATTAAAATTTTGGTGAAAGCTGAAGGCCAAAAATACATTGACGATGTGGAAGCTGAGTTTGCACGCATCGTGGCCCAAGACGGCGCACCACACACCATCACGCAGGCTGAGTTAGACCGCGTTTCGGCATCATTTAAGCCTGCAGTCCAAGCATTTACTGCTCAAGCAGCTATCGATAAAATAGCAACTAAGGTGAGTAATGTACTCAAAGCTGCAGCCCACGACGACGTAGAGTTCACCCGCTGGTTAACCCGCAACGTGACCGCGCACGCTAACCCTGACCTGCGCGCAGTCACCCTGTCGTTTAAGCGCCTAGGCTACGCGCCTGGCGACGCAACGGCGCTGCAATTAAACCAAGCGGCTGATTTGGCAGACCAGTTTAGCGCAGGCGAGGCGCGTGTAACGCATGACCAAAACCTGCTGCTGCCCTGGGTGCACTGCGACCAACTGCCCGCACTGTGGCAAGCGGCCCGCAAAGCAGGCTTTGCTAAACCCAACATTCGGTTGTTGAGCGACATGATTGCCTGCCCAGGCGGGGATTTTTGCTCGCTGGCCAATGCACGCAGCTTGCCCATAGCCGAGGCGATTACCGCGCGCTACCAAGACTTGGACGAGCTAGACGACTTGGGCGAAATTGACCTGCACATGAGCGGTTGCATTAACTCGTGCGGTCACCACCACAGCGGCCACATTGGTATCTTGGGTGTCGATAAAGACGGCAAAGAATGGTACCAAGTGACGCTAGGCGGGTCAGACGGTTCAGCATTGTCAGGCGCGCCCATGGCTGGCAAAGCCGTGGGCCCATCGTTTAGCGCAGCCGAAGTGGTGGAGGTGATTGACGCTGTGCTGACCGAATACAAAAACCTGCGCTCAGTGGGCAAAGTCAATGCGCACGGCCAGCAGCACGAAACTTTTATAGACACATTGCGCCGCGTGGGCTTAGAGCCTTTTAAAGCGGCAGCTAACAGCGCTCGCTTTGCAGATGTACGTGACGGTGCACGCGACATTGCCCACGCTGATGCGCAAGCAGCCTGAGGACTACGCCATGGCTAATACTATCAATTTAATAGCTACTCAAGCAGTAAATACTTGGACTACTGAGCTAAAAGGCTCTGAAAACACCTTAAACATCCCTAATGATGCCGATGTGACCACTTTGCAGGCTGACATAGCCCAAGCAAGCACGATAGAGCTGAATTTTCCTAAGTTCACCGACGGCCGTGCGTACAGCCAAGCAGTACAACTGCGCCGTCGTTTAAGCTTTAAGGGCGATATTCGCGCCACAGGTGAAGTGTTGATCGACCAACTGGTGCAAATGCAGCGCAGCGGCTTTAGCAGCGCTGTGCTGCGCGATGACCAAGATGCAGTGCATGGCGCAAAGCTATTGGCGCAATACAGCGGTTTTTACCAAGGCGATGACCGTGTAGGTGCCCCGCACGCGCAGCCACTATTTGCCAAGGCGGCCATATGAGAGCCATCACCGTCTACGCCAAAGCGTCTAGCACCTACACCGCCAAACTGGCCGCTACGCAAGCGGTGCTGCAAGACGCCTGCGCGCGCTTTGACCCCATCACCCAAGCCAGCAGCCTAGGCGCTGAGGACATGGTGATCACGCATTTGCTGCACACATTTCGGTTGCCCAGCGAAGTGTTTGTGCTGCAAACCGGCAAACTGCACACACAGACCAACGCCCTGCTGCGCACCGTGCAAACCACCTACGGGGTTGACCGTGTAGTGCGCGTGTACGAGCCTGATGCTGACCACGCCGAGGCCTTTGTGCAAGTGCACGGCGAAGATGCCATGTACCAAAGCATAGAGCTGCGCAAAGCCTGCTGCGATATCCGCAAAATGGTACCACTGGGCAAAGCCCTGCAAGGCAAAAAAGCCTGGATCACCGGCCTGCGCCGCGAGCAATCCAACGCCCGCGCTGAAGTCTTGGCTATTGAGCCACCAGCTTTAGTACCAGGCGCTGTGAGTGCGACGATTACCAAAGTCAACCCGCTGGCCGACTGGACCAATGGCGACGTGTGGCATTTCATCGCCACCCACCATGTGCCCTACAACGCACTGCACGACGAGTTCTACCCCAGCATAGGCTGCGCACCTTGTACACGCGCAGTCACATTGGGGGAAGACTTCCGCTCAGGCCGCTGGTGGTGGGAACAAGCCTCGGCTAAGGAATGTGGGCTGCATGTCACCACTTCATCACTGCGGTCGATACCAGTTGTGGCTACCGCTTGAAGATTTTTTTGAACGCAGAGGACGCGAAGGTTATGCAGAGAGCGCAAAAGAAGACAAAAGAAAAGAACAGCCAAAGAGGATTCAAAACTGAGTTTGAATTTTCTGAATTATTTCTTGAATTAACTTCTTATATTAATTTTTTGTATTTTTTTGGTATTTTCTTTTCTGCGCTCTCTGCGTTCAAAAAAAGGACTTCATGCAAAACTTCCCTCTAGAACCCATTGAAAAAGCCCCAGTCTCAGAACTAAGGGCGTTGCAGCTCAAGCGCCTGCAAGCCACCCTGCGTCACGCCTACGCTAACTCGCCTGTCTACAAAACCAAGTTTGACAAAGTAGGCGTGCACCCCAACCAGTGCAACACGCTGGCAGACCTGGGAAAGTTCCCCTTCACCACCAAGCTAGACCTGCGCGACAGCTACCCGTTTGGCATGTTTGCCGTACCGCGCGAGCAGTGCGTGCGCATCCATGCCTCCAGCGGCACCACCGGCAAACCTACCGTCGTGGGCTACACGCAAAATGATATTGACATGTGGAGCAGCATGGTGGCCCGCAGTTTGCGTTCAGCGGGGGCGCGGCCGGGGGACATGGTGCATGTGAGCTATGGCTACGGGCTGTTTACCGGCGGGCTGGGCGCGCACTATGGGGCGGAGAAGCTGGGCCTTACTGTTATCCCTTTTGGCGGCGGGCAGACCGAGCGGCAGGTGCAATTAATCATGGACTTTAAGCCGACCATCATCATGGTCACGCCCAGCTACATGCTGGCAATTGCGGATGAGCTAGACAAGCAAG
>JANOSN010000168.1:0-6269 GCA_031415895.1 Polaromonas sp.
AAGAGATTTACGAGATTGACCCGCACAAATGCACCGAGTGTGTAGGCCACTTTGACGAACCACAATGTGTGCAGGTCTGCCCCGTGGCGTGCATCCCCATCAACCCACAATTTATCGAAACGCGCGAGACTTTGTGGCAGAAATACCAGCGTTTGCAAAGCGTTAGTGTGCCTCCTACTATTTAAGCTGTGCATCATAAATGTATATTAAGCTATAGTTTTTATAGCAATAAACATAATGAATACTTGGACTGCCGGCATATTTAGGCTGTTGCACCGCGCAGTTAAATGTATCAGTTGCCAATTTAAATGTGTATCAGGCAACAGCAAGCAATAGTGCTTTGTCATTACTCCTTTGTGCGGTTCAATGGGTATTCCTTCAACTTGAACAGGAGTTCACCCGATGACTTTTAAATCACGTACTTTGATGACCGGCGCTATTTTGGCATTGCTATCTTCCAGCGTTGTATGGGCGCAGTCTACTGCACCTGCAGCTGGCGCTACACCACCTGCAGCCGAGAAGCCAGCAGCAGCGTCACCTGCAGAGAAACCCATGTCGTCTAAAGAAATGATGACTGCCTTTACCAAGGCCGACGCCAATAAAGACGGCAAACTTGACAAAGCAGAATCCGAGGGCGTACCAGGCCTGGCAGCCCGCTTTGAACAAGTCGACGCTGATGGCGACAAGATGGTTTCCAAGGCTGAGTTTGAGAAAGCAATCAAGCAATAACCTGACGGCTTGAAGTAAATGGGTGCCTGCGTGCAGGCACCCATTTTTCATTCATAGCATGCAAAAGATTACCTTAATCCACAGCCAGCATGCCCTGTTTTTAGACTTTGATGGCACGCTGGCGGACATTGCGCCCCACCCCAGCGCCGTGTATGTGCACAGCGACATGGTGCCGATGCTGCGCGATATGCACCATGTGTTAGGTGGTGCACTGGCCATTGTGTCTGGCCGTCCCATTAATGAAGTTGACATATTTTTAACGCCACTTAAACTACCCGCGTCTGGTGAGCACGGCACGCAGCTGCGCAACTCAGCAGGTGATTTGTTTGAACTAGATAGCCGCAACTTGGCCCCTATTTTGGGCCCACTATTGGACGCTGCACAGCATTTAGCTAGCCAGCACCCTGGTTTATTACTAGAGCAAAAAACAGCGGGTTTCGCACTGCACTACCGCATGGCGCCCGCCTTGTATAACTTGTGCTGGCAAACGCTCACCCCTTTAGCCCAGCACCAGCCAAGCTTAGTTTTGATGCGCGGTAAATACGTTATTGAAGTAGCGCCTAGCGTAGTCAACAAAGGCACTGCTATTGAATATTTTTTGCAACATGCACCGTTTGCAAATCGCACGCCTATTTTTATAGGCGATGACAGCACCGACGAGGCGGGTTTTGCAGCAGTACAAAACTTGGGCGGCCAAGGTATCAAGGTAGGTGCTGGGCCCAGTGTGGCGCAGCACCGTTGCCCCAACCCAAGCGCATTACGCGCGTGGTTGGCCCAAGCGATTAGCGCGCCGCAGCCTACCGCCGCCTACACTGCTGCGCGCCAGCAAGCCGCCGCACTCCAACCTGCTGCACAAGCAGCCGCCAAAGCCGCATGAACCCCAGCGCACAGCCCAGCTTGTCGTTAGGCATGGTGGGTAATTGCGCGATCAGCGCATTGATCGACACCAGGGCATGCATAGTGTGGTGCTGTTTGCCCCGCTTTGATGGCGACCCCGTGTTTAACGCGCTGATAGACGAGGGTGACAACGCCAGCAGTTTTGATATTTGCATTGAAGATTTTTCGCACAGCACGCAGCACTACGAGGCTAACACCGCTGTGCTGCGCACCCAGCTGTTTGACACCACTGGCCAAAGTGTAGAGGTGACTGATTTTGCACCGCGATTTTATAGCCGCGCAAGGTTTTTCAGGCCCATGACTTTGGTGCGCCGTGTGAATGTACTGACTGGTGCACCACGCATACGTGTTCGCCTGAACCTGCGCTACGACTGGGGGCGTAGCGCCCCGGCCATCACGCGCGGTAGCAACCATGTGCGCTACACGGGGCCAGACATGGCCCTGCGTCTGAACACCGATGCCCCCGTCACCCATGTGCTGGCCCAAACACCTTTTGTGTTATCGCGAGAGTGTCATTTTTTGCTGGGCAGTGACGAAACTTTAAACGCGGGCATTGCCGACACTGCACGTTATTTTGAACAAGAAACGCTATCGTACTGGCGCCATTGGACGCAGCGCTTGGCTATTCCGCTAGAGTGGCAAGAGGCGGTGATACGCGCTGCCATTACGCTCAAACTATCGCTGTTTGAAGACACAGGTGCTATCGTTGCCGCCATGACCTGCAGCATTCCTGAGGCCGCGCACAGTGGCCGCAATTGGGACTACCGCTACTGCTGGTTGCGCGATGCGTTTTTTGTGGTGCGCGCGCTCAATAGCTTGTCTGAAGTGGGCACGATGGAAGACTATCTGCGCTATCTGTCTAACGTGCTGGAACACGCGCGCGGCGGGCATATTCAGCCGCTGTATGGCATCGGTATGGAGACCGAATTGCCCGAGTCGATCATGGGCCACTTAAGTGGCTATCGCAGTATGGGCCCGGTGCGTGTGGGTAACCAGGCACAAGAGCACCTGCAGCATGACGTGTACGGCAACGTGGTGCTGGCGGCAGCGCAGGCCTTTCATGACAAGCGCCTGTTGCGCCCGGCAGGCCTGGCCGAATTTGCCCGCCTGGAAGCTGTGGGTGAACGGGCGGTGCAGGTGTTTGAGCAGCCCGACGCAGGCATGTGGGAGCTGCGCAGCCGCGCGCGTGTGCACACATCGTCAGCGCTAATGTGCTGGGCCGCGTGCGACAGACTGGGCAAAATCGCTCAAAGTTTAAACCTAGGCCTGCGCAGCGCCTACTGGCATAACTGTGCCAGTGTGATTCGTGAGCGAATTTTGCAAAACACCTGGAACCCACAGCGCCAGTCGTTCGTAGAAAGCTATGGCGGCCAAGATCTAGACGCTAGCGTGCTGCTGATGGTTGAGGTAGGTTTTATCTCAGGCCAAGACCCACGCTTTATTGCCACTGTGCAAGCCCTAGAAAAGCATTTGTGCGACGGCCCGTACATGCGGCGTTATGAAGCCGCAGACGACTTTGGCAAGCCCGAGACAGCCTTTAATATTTGCACGTTTTGGCGCATAGATGCATTGGCCCGCATAGGCCGTACGGACCAAGCGCGTGAGATTTTTGAAAGCATGCTGGCCGCACGCAACCCGCTGGGCCTGCTGTCAGAAGACACCCACCCGCAGACCGGTGAAATGTGGGGCAACTTTCCGCAAACCTATTCAATGGTGGGCATCATCAACGCAGCGGTGCGATTGTCTAAACCGTGGGACACCATGTTATGAGTGCACGCAAGGGTGTGAAATGGGTCAGTCTATGGGGCGATTAATTGTGGTATCTAACCGCGTAGCCGACCCGCGCAAAAGCACATCGGGCGGGCTGGCAGTGGCGCTGGGCCAGACGCTAGACGCATCGGGCGGCTTGTGGATGGGCTGGAGCGGTAAGGTAGCCGAGATACAGCCTGACAACGCAGCGGCCCTGCCGCCCCTGCCACCCTTGCAAATGCACCGCAGCGGCAAAGTGCAATTAGCCACCTTCGACTTGACACGCGAACAGCACGACAGGTTCTACCTTGGTTACAGCAACGGCGTGCTGTGGCCCGTGTTTCACTACCGCCTAGACTTGGCAGACTTTGACACCGACTACTTTGACACTTACCGTAGCGTCAACACCTTGTTTGCGCAGCAGCTGGCCCCTCTGCTACGAGCAGATGACACGATTTGGATTCACGACTATCACCTCATCCCGCTGGCCGCTCAGCTGCGCAGCATGGGCTGCACACAGCGCATTGGTTTTTTCTTGCATATTCCTTTGCCGCCACCGCCCTTGTTGGCTGCTATACCGCAGCACGCTTGGTTGATGCAAAGCCTGCTGGCCTATGACGTAGTAGGCTTTCAAAGCCAAGCTGATGTGCAGCACTTTGCCGACTACGCTGCGCAAGAGCTAAATATGCTGCCCACGCCGAGTGTTGACGGTGACACCGCAGAGCAGGGCGCACTGTGCTTTGCAGCGCAAGGCCGCAACGTGCGCGTGCAAGCATTTCCCATAGGTATCGACATTCAAGAATGGTCACGCTTGGCCCAAGGCAAAGAAGCGCGCGATGCCTACACCACCACCTGCGAGCAATATGCCCGGCGCCGCTTGTTGATTGGCATTGACCGGCTAGATTATTCCAAAGGCATACCGCAGCGCATTCGCGCATTTCGCCAACTGCTGATGCAGTTTCCAGAAAATCACGAAAGCGCCACCCTGATTCAAATCGCCTCGCCCAGCCGCGAGACGGTGGACGCCTACGCCGACATTCGCATACAGCTAGAAGGCCTGTGCGGCGCCATCAACGGCGACTTTGGCACGCTAGACTGGATACCTGTGCGGTACATTCACCGCACCATAGCGCGCAAGCGCTTGCCGGGCCTGTGCCGCGCCGCCCGCGTAGGCCTGGTGACACCGCTGCGCGATGGCATGAACCTAGTGGCCAAAGAGTTTATAGCCGCGCAGGACAGCGCCGACCCCGGCGTGCTGGTGTTGTCGCGTTTTGCTGGTGCGGCCGAGCAACTGCAGCAAGCCTTATTAGTCAACCCCTACGACATTCACGGCACAGCGCAGGCCATTCAGCGCGCGCTGCATATGCCACTGGCCGAGCGGCAAGAGCGGCACCAAAGCTTGTTGAAAACTATTGAACAACAAGATGTGCACTGGTGGAGTGCCAGTTTTTTGCGGGCTTTGGGGCAAGCAGGTGGTTAGAGGTTGCCTGAACACGTTTCATGGTAGTTTTGGTAGCTAAAAGTGCTTGTAGTCCAAGTATTTATTGCTTTAGTAGCTATTAAATTCATAGTACACAGCAGATTAATAGTTCTACAATAGTTTGACCGCTATGAAAGCGTTCAGGGTTGTTACCGCACCGGTAGCCCATCAAGCTAGGGAGAACTGCAAAATGTCACTCGTACCGCAACGTGAAGAAATTGACCACCGCACTATCAAGCTGCTGGTAGGTGTCATAGCGCTAACCTTGGCGGGTCTCACCAGCTACTTTGCAGGCGGTGGCATTACCTCTATCAGCGCGTCCTACCACGTAGGCGGTTGGGCGAATAGTATTTTTGTAGGGTTTCTATTTGCCATCGCAGCGCTCATGCTGGCCTACAACGGCTTGTCCACGCGCGAGATGGTGCTTAGCAAGGTTGCCGCTGTGGCAGCGTTTGGCGTAGCGCTGTTCCCTTGCAAATGCGACAACCGCGATGAAGTTTTGCCCTATGTGCACGCTGCATCAGCAACGATATTATTTTTAATACTCGCCTATTTCTGCTACATTTTTTATAGCCGTGCCCGGCAAAAAGCCCGTGACCAAGGCAACGCCCCAGCCAATGCCAGAGCCATCATTTACGTTGTGTGCGGCATCACCATCATCACGTCTATCTTGGTCATTGCTGTCGATGCGCTGCTGGGCGGCGCGCTAACTGCCAAGGTAGCCAGACTCGTCTTTTACGCAGAACGCGCAGCACTGATGGCGTTTGGCATATCGTGGCTAACTGCCAGCCGTGTGCTACCCCTGCTAACACTGCCCGACGAGCGCTTCTCGCCACTAAGTGACCATATTGCAAAGTGATGCAGTTTTGATGTTTTGATGCTAAACTAGTGTTATGCGTACCACTTTAGCCCTCGATGACGACGTTTTCGCGTTTGCGCGCAGCCACGCTCAGCGCGAGCATATTTCTATTGGTGCGGCTGTGTCCAAGCTGGCACGCGAGGGTATTCGCGCGCAAAACATGCCAGTCGCTAAAACCAGCCCACCCCAAAGCAAATACGCCCTGCTGCCAGCACGCGGCGAGATCATCACCACACAGCACGTGCGTGACCTGATGGACCAAGAGGGTATCTAGGCTTTGCGCTACTTACTAGATGTGAACGTGTGGGTAGCGCTGCTAGACGAAGCACACGTACACCACGCGCTGGCGGTGGCCTTTATGCAGCGTCGTAAAGTACAAATAGCTACCTGCCCGCTGGTAGAAAACGGTGTGATACGCGTGCTAAACCTGCCGGGCTACAGCAAGCACGGCCCTGCGGGCTTTGAGGCCGTTAGCAACAAGCTGCAGCAAATCTGCGCCGACGCTGACCACGAGTTTTGGCCCGACACCGTGTCGCTGCGCAGCCCAAACCAAGT
>JANOSN010000169.1:0-2238 GCA_031415895.1 Polaromonas sp.
TAGCCACTGCAATAATGACATCGCCCTCGCGCAGGCCAGCGCGTGCTGCGCCGTCGGCAGCAGCGGTCACGCGCACGCCGCCTTTGATTTTGAGGTCTTTCTTTTGGGCATCGGTCAGTTCAGCCACGGCCAAGCCTAGGCTTTGGCCTGCACCGGATGGTTTAGCTGGTTCAGAGGCTTTAGGCGCAGGGCGGGCAGCGCGCGGCTTTTCAGGCTCGATCTCCACTACCGTCACGGCCAAGTCTTTGCTCTGACCACGGCGAAACACGGTAACCGTGCTGCGTGTACCAGGCTTGATGTTGCCTACTAGGCGCGGTAAATCGGATGATTTTTCAACCATCTTGCCGTCAAACTTGGTGATCACGTCGCCCGCCTCCACACCGGCTTTGTCTGCTGGTGCGCCCGCTTCTACGCTGCTAACCAATGCGCCTTGCGGCTTACCCAAACCAATCGATTCGGCAATCTCTTTGCTGACATTGCCAATCTGCACGCCAATGCGCCCACGTGACACACGCCCCGTGGTGCGCAGCTGCTCGCTCACACGGGTGGCTTCGTCTATCGGAATGGCAAACGAGATGCCTTGGAAGCCACCAGAGCGCGAATAGATTTGGCTGTTAATGCCAATTACTTCGCCGCGCATGTTAAGTAATGGGCCGCCTGAGTTGCCGGGGTTAATGGCCACGTCAGTTTGGATAAAAGGCAGGTAGTCACCTGTGTCGCGCTGTTTGGCGCTCACAATGCCTGCAGTCACGGTGTTGTCTAGGCCAAACGGCGAGCCAATGGCCATGACCCATTCACCCACGCGAATTTTACTGGCGTCGCCAATTTTGACGGCAGCCAAGCCGGTGGCTTCAATTTTGACTACCGCCACATCGGTGCGTTTGTCAGCACCGATCACTTTGGCTTTGAACTCGCGCTTGTCGGTCAGCGTGACAATCACTTCGTCTGCGCCGTCGATCACGTGGGCATTGGTCATGATGAAACCGTCGGCGCTGAGAATAAAGCCAGAGCCTACGCCACGCGGAGTTTCTTCGCCCTCTTCGGGCTGTGGGCGGTTAGGCCGTGGTGCTTGGCGTGGAACGTTAGGCACGCGGTCGCCAAAAAAGCGGCGAAAGAACTCTTGCATTTCTTCGTCCATGCCGCTGCCAGGGGCTGCTGCGCTGGCCTTGGCTTTTTCTAGCGTACGAATATTCACCACGCTGGGGCTGGCAGCCTCGGCCAAATCGGCAAAGTCTGGCAGGCCTCGCACAGATGGGGCGCTTTGTGCATTAGCTGCAGTGGGCGCTAAGCCGGCCAGCAGGCCAAGGCCCAAAGCGGCTGCTAGCGTGTACGCGCTGGCGCGTGTCACATACGCGCTGGCGCGTGTCAAAGTACGGCGTGAAAAACTGTGTTGTGCCATAAAGTTCCTGTTGATAAACCTAGCGATAACTGACATGAAAAAAATAGTGGGCTCTAGCGCTTGCGTTCAAGCCCCTGGGCAAATGCTTTGAGCGTTTGCGGCGGCACCTCGCCCACCGCAGTCAGCCAAAAATCATTTACCCGCTTAGCCAGCGAATTGGTTGCACCTTGCGCCAACAAACCCTCTTGAGTGTGGCGCGCCTTGTCAAATTCTTCCACAAATAAAGAAACTGTGGCTAGGCCGTCTGAGAATATCCACTGCATCGTCTTGTCGCTGCCTGCGCTAGCGCTTGCTTGGGTGGCGGTATTACCTTGTGCGGTGTTTTGTGCAATATTTTGCGGGGTAGTCTGTGCGTTAGTGCGTTTGTAGCAGCTCATCGGTTTAAAGCCGGGCACAGCATTTTTTAAAACCCAGCCTTCGGCCGCTGCGGTGGTTTTGGTCAACGCGGGTTGGTCAATTTTGTAGCCTTCTGTGGCAGCCATTTTTTGCAGCAGCTTGTCCATCTTGACCGGTGCATCCATTTGCAGCTCAGAAAACGCAGCTTGCTCCAAGACGGCGCTGTTAGCGTCGAGCGTTTGAATTTTGACCACCAGGCTGGTTTTTTTCTCGGTCCAAATACGGTAACCGTAGCGCATAGTGTCTTTGGGCATCAGCTGCACCACGTCAGAGTCCAGCCCTGCAATACGTTCTTGGCCCAGCGCTTTGACCGCATAAAAGTCTGGAATGCTGCTCGAGCCTGGTTTGAGCACCTCAGGAAAACCGCCCAAGGCCTCGCGCTTTTCCATGCGCACCACTTTAGTCTCAGGCATAAAAGTGACCAGCTTATCGTTGTGCCTAAA
>JANOSN010000170.1:0-2939 GCA_031415895.1 Polaromonas sp.
TGAACGCTCAAAGCCCAAAGTCGAACAGGGGTATCAATTTCTTGTCCGATGCGAGCAATTCGACCATCAATACCAATTGTTTTATAAAAGTAATCTTGTTTAACAACAGATTTTTGTGAATATTTCAACCGCTGCCATTCATTTTCCGTCATGTTATGACCCTCGGAGAGTGCTTTTTTTTCCAATAACTCTTGGTCTTGCATGAAGTTACGTTGACGCGTATCTCCGTGCCACATAACAAACCCTCCGGCTTCAATTTTTTTATTTTTACCCGCTGAAAAAATATAGTTTGCGCATGATGAGTTGCACAAATCAGTCACCACAACATCTAAACCGTATTTGAAAATTGCTTCGCCAAAGTCCATAGCAGAAATTATTTCTCCGCCCCTGCTATTGATATGCAATACTTTATATACCTGAGTTTCTACGTAAGATAATGCCCTGGCAACACCCGCTGGATTGATGGGGCCTGAGTAGTAAATAGCATCAGCATCAACTCGAATTTCTGGAGATGCATAAGTAGGATTTTTTTGTGCGACAGCTGGCACAGAAATAACAAAAAAAAGTAGAGACTTTACTATGTTGCTAGTTACCATACGTTGAAGCTTCAAAGTGATGTTGGCGTTGGCCCGGCTACTAATGCTTATGAACTATTCTACTTAGCAAATACTTCGAAAACTAACAAAGTGTCGCTTGCGGTCGCAACATATCTAACTGGGCAAGCTTGCTCCAATTCAGAGTCTGCAAATGCTGTTACTTTGAAAGTTGATCGGATCGTAGTGGATAAAACCGCTGTAGTCCAAGTATTTACTGCTCAAGCAGCTACGAAATTAATAGTAGCCATGGGCAGGCTAAGCGTATTTAATCGCCACAGTTTTCAGCGTGGTAAACCCATACAGCGCCTCAAACCCTTTCTCACGCCCATAGCCTGATGATTTAACTCCGCCAAAGGGCAGCTCTACACCGCCGCCTGCGCCGTAGTTGTTGATGAACACTTGGCCGCTTTGCACACGGCGGGCCATGCGCAGCTGGCGGGCGCCGTCGCGGGTCCAAATGCCTGCGACCAATCCAAATTTAGTGGCGTTAGCCAGCTCTACTGCATGGTCTTCGTCTTTGAAAGGCATAGCGCACAGCACGGGGCCAAAAATTTCTTCTTGCGCCAAGCGGTGCGCTACAGGTACGTCGCGCAGCAGCGTGGGGGCTTGGTAAAAACCGCTCTCGGGGGCTTCGTCTACCACGCGGCCTTGGGCCACCATCTGTATGCCTGCCACTTGCGCATCGCTTAAAAAGTCCCACACGCGCTGCTGCTGGCTTTGGCGGATGAGCGGGCCTAGGTCTAAATTCATGCTGGCAGGGCCTACGCGCAAATTCTCAAACGCGCGGCCCAGGCGCTCTAACAAGTTGTCGTAGATCAAGTCATCCACCAGCAAGCGCGAGCCTGCGCTGCAGGTTTGCCCGGCGTTTTGCACAATGGCGTTGATGATGGTGGGCACAGCAGCGTCTAAGTCAGCATCAGCAAACACGATCTGCGGGCTTTTGCCGCCCAGTTCTAGCGTGACGGGGCAGTGGCGCTCGGCAGCAACTTGCCCAATGATGGTGCCCACACTGGGGCTGCCGGTAAAGCTGATGTGGTCGATACCCGGGTGGCGCGCCAGGGCGTCGCCCACCTCGTGGCCGTAGCCGGTGACGATGTTGATAGCGCCCGCAGGAAACCCCACCTCAGCCGCCAACTGCGCTACTTTGAGCAGTGACAAACAGGCGTCTTCACTGGGCTTGACCACGCACACATTGCCCGCTGCCAGCGCGCCGCCCACGCTGCGGCCAAAAATCTGCATCGGGTAGTTCCACGGGATGATGTTGCCCACCACACCAAAAGGCTCGCGCCAGGTCATCACGCTGTAGCCGTCTTGGTAGGGAATGGTGTCGCCATGCAGCTTGTCGCAGGCGCCAGCGTAAAACTCAAAATATCGGGCCAAGGCCGCAGCATCGGCGCGCGCCGGAGTGGTGGGCTTGCCGCACTCGCGCAGCTCGATCAGCGCCAGGGCTTCGGCATGCTCGGCCACCTTGACCGATAAGCGCATCAAAAGGCGGCCACGCTCTGCACCGCTCAACTTGCTCCACACGCTGGTGTAGCACTGGCGCGCAGCGCGCACGGCCTGGTCTACATCATGTGCATTGCCACGTTGAATCTCGTCAAACGGCTGGCCGTCGGATGGGTCAATCATGGGCAGGGTGCGGCCTGAGGTGCTGGGGACTTGTTGGTTGGCGATGTAGTGGTATTGCATGGAGAATATTTTGCTTGAAATATGGTTGGATGGGTATGTTTTATTCTTGCATTAGTTTGCTGCGCTGCGATCTGTTCAAAAAAAAGAGCCCCGAAGGGCTCTTAAATGTTTTAACCAAGAAGGTCTAAATCGTATCAATAAAACTGCGCAGTTTGTCCGAACGCGTTGGGTGCTTAAGCTTACGCAGCGCCTTGGCTTCGATCTGGCGAATGCGCTCGCGCGTCACGTCAAACTGTTTGCCCACTTCTTCCAGCGTGTGGTCAGTCGACATTTCAATGCCGAAGCGCATGCGCAGCACTTTGGCTTCGCGCGGCGTCAGGCCATCGAGAATGTCTTTCACCACATCGCGCAGGCCTGCTTGCATGGCGGCTTCAATCGGCGCGGTGTTGGCACCGTCTTCTATGAAATCGCCCAAGTGGCTGTCGTCATCGTCACCAATCGGCGTTTCCATAGAGAACGGCTCTTTGGCGATTTTCATGATCTTGCGGATTTTGTCCTCTGGGATTTCCATCTTCTCGGCCAGCAGGCTGGCATCTGGCTCAAAGCCATGCTCTTGCAGGTGCTGGCGGCTGATACGGTTCATCTTGTTGATGGTCTCGATCATGTGCACTGGTATGCGGATGGTGCGCGCTTGGTCGGCAATGCTGCGGGTAA
>JANOSN010000171.1:0-3874 GCA_031415895.1 Polaromonas sp.
ACTTGTCGTTGAGCACTTTGGCAACAGGAGCCAAGCAGTTGGTGGTGCAGCTTGCGTTGGAAATGATCGCTTGGCCTGCATAAGTTTTGTCGTTCACTCCAAATACAAACATCGGCGTGTCGTCTTTAGAAGGCGCAGACATCACTACTTTTTTAGCGCCAGCATCTAAGTGCTTTTGTGCTGTGACTTTGTCTAAGAATAAGCCGGTGGATTCAATCACCACATTCGCGTCCACTTCGTTCCACTTCAAAGTAGAAGGGTCGCGTTCTTGCGTTAAGCGAATACGTTTACCGTTGACCACCAAGGTGTTGCCGTCTACAGATACATCGCCTTTAAAACGGCCGTGCACGCTGTCGTACTTGAGCATGTAGGCCAAATAATCAGGCTCCAGTAAATCGTTAATGCCGACGATTTCAATATCAGAAAAATTTTGAACCGCAGCGCGAAATACCATGCGTCCGATACGGCCAAAGCCGTTAATGCCTACCTTGATGGTCATACTAGTTTCTCCAGAATCAATAAATTAAATAAGCCCGTGCATTACACGCGGCAACCCAACTGGCCTTTTTTCGCATTTTCAAAATACGTCAAATCTCCAGGGCAGTTGACTTTAGCTTCTGGTAGCTTAGTGTTGGGTTTAGCGGTACAAGTAAAGGCTTGGGTCTTTTTGTTCATACCGGGCTTGGCCAGCTTCCAATCCGCAGGGCACAGGTCAGCAGGCTTAGCCGCTGGTTTAGCAGATGACGCAGCTGCTACGGGCGTTGCCGTCACTGGCAGGGCCGCTACAGCCACAGTGGCCTTTAAATCTTTACCCAAACATTTGAGTGACGAGCCTGCTTTAGTAGGCTCTACCGATACCGTGTAGTTGCCAGCTTTGGCGTAGGTATGGGTTGCTACGCGTGGGATATCACGCTCGCTGGTGATCTTCTCGCTGCTGGTGGTGCCATCGCCCCATACAAAAAGCAAGCCGCAGTTGATTTGGTTACCTTTGGCTTCTAGGTCAGCGGTCAATTTCACAGTTTCGCCCGCTTTGATTTGTGCAGGCTCTACTTTGATGCCAGTTAAGGTTTGTGCTGATACAGCGGTGACGCACACAGCGGTGAGTGCTGCAATAATTGCTGCTAGGGTGTGACGAATTTGCATAATGATCTCCAGTTAAAAAATAAAACAACGATAACTTAAAAAAACTTTCTATCCCTTGCGTTAACGCAAAGCAGCCAGCACCGTAGCGGCCACGTTCTCAGGCGTAAAGCCAAAGTGCTTAAACAAATCAGGCGCTGGGGCTGACTCGCCATAGCTGTCGATGCCCACCACTGCTGCGCAGCCATATTTCCACCAGCCATCCGTGCAGCCCATCTCAACTGCGATGCGGGGCACGCCTGCTGGTAGCACTTGCTTTTTATACGCCACGCTTTGCTTGTCAAAGGTGGTGGTGCTGGGCATAGACACTACGCGTACAGCAATCTTTTTAGCGGCCAACAGCTCTTGCGCTTTCAGTGCCAATTGCACTTCAGACCCTGTGGCGATGATGATGGCTTGGGCTTTTTTATTCACGCCCACTTCGCTAGGCTCGGCCAACACATAGGCGCCCTTGCTGATATTGTCCACACCAGATGCATCTGGCGCTAGCTTAGACGCAGCCTTGGGTGCGTAGGGCAGGTTTTGGCGGCTTAGCAGCAGCGCGGTGGGCTTAGACTTGTTTTGCAAAGCCACGGCCCAGGCCACAGCAGTTTCAGCCGTATCAGCCGGACGCCATACGTCTAGGTTAGGTATCAAACGCAGCGATGCAGCATGCTCAATCGACTGGTGCGTTGGGCCATCCTCACCCAAGCCAATAGAGTCGTGGGTAAACACATGCACTACGCGGCGCTTCATCAGCGCGGCCATGCGGATGGCATTACGGCTGTAATCGCTAAAGGTGAGGAACGTGCCGCCGTAAGGAATAAAACCACCATGCAAGCAAATACCGTTCATGATGGCGGCCATGCCAAACTCGCGCACACCGTAGTTAATGTGGCGGCCTAGTTTGCCATCAGCGTCACGCTTTACGTCGCCTGCTGCGTCCATGCGCAGGGCAGGGGTTGACTTGGTGTTGGTCAGGTTAGACCCGGTCAAATCCGCGCTGCCGCCCAGCATCTCGGGCAAGGCTGCCGTAAAAGCTTCAAGGGCGATTTGTGATGCTTTGCGTGATGCTACTGTTTCAGCTTTGTCGTTAGCCGCAATCACGGTGTCCACCACGGTTTGCGCAAAGTTCTTGGGCAAGTCGCCCGCCATGCGGCGCAAAAATTCGTTCGCCAAATCTGGAAACTCTTGGCGGTAGCCTGCAAAGCGGGTGTCCCAGCTTAGCTCGGCTTGTGTGCCCTTGGCCAAACCATTCCAGTCGCCATAAACTGATTTAGGAATATCAAACGGCGCATGCGTCCAGCCCAGTGCGGCTCGGGTGAGGGCGATTTCTTCTGCACCCAGTGGCTCGCCGTGCGCCTTGGCGGTGTTGGCGCGGTTGGGGCTGCCTTTGCCAATGCTGGTTTTGCAGATGATGAGGGTGGGTTTGTCAGCCGAGTTTTTAGCATCGGCAATAGCGCGGTCTACCGCATCTACGTTGTGGCCATCTACTTTTTCAATCACATGCCAGCCATACGCTTTAAAACGCTGCGCGGTGTTGTCAATAAACCAAGGGGCTACTTGCCCGTCGATGCTGATGCCGTTGTCGTCGTACAGCGCAATCAGTTTGTTCAGTTTCCACGCGCCTGCTAGGGCGGCTGCTTCGTGGCTAATGCCCTCCATCAGGCAGCCGTCACCTAAAAATACATAGGTGTGGTGGCCTACGATGCTGTGGCCGGGCTGGTTAAATTCAGCGGCCAGTAATTTTTCAGCCAGCGCCATACCCACGGCGTTGGTCACGCCTTGGCCTAATGGGCCGGTGGTGGTCTCGACTCCGGGTGTCACATCTACTTCAGGGTGGCCAGCGGTTTTGCTGTGCAATTTGCGAAAGTTTTTTAACTCGCTCATGGGCAGGTCGTAGCCGGTGAGGTGCAGCAGCGCATAAATCAGCATCGAACCGTGGCCGTTAGACAGGACAAAACGGTCGCGGTCAGCCCAGTGCGGGTTGGCCGGGTTGTGTTTTAAGTGTCGGCCCCACAAGGCCACAGCCATGTCGGCCATGCCCATGGGCGCGCCGGGGTGGCCTGAGTTGGCGGCTTGTACGGCGTCCATGGCTAGGGCGCGTATGGCGTTGGCCATGTCTTTAGTGTTGCTAGAGGATTGGGTGGTCATGGGTGGGCAGCTAGAACGGTAAGCCACAAGTGGCAAAGTAGGCGAAATGAGGTAAACCCTGAGATTTTAACGTGCTCTCAAGCCCCAGCCGCGCAATAGCCATTACAGTTAACTCCCATGCAAGGACTGCACCTCACCGCTGACATCACTGGCTGCCAATGCGACGCCGCGTGGCTGACCGACGCTGCCCGCCTAGGCGCTGCTTGCGTGCAGGCTGTTAACGCGGCGGGGTTGCAGGCCATGGCACAGTTGTTTCATACCTTTCCTAGTTCACCCCAAGGCCCAGGCGGCGTGACAGCTACAGTCTTGCTAGCAGAATCGCACCTGTGCCTGCACACTTGGCCTGAGCAGCAGGGCGTCACGCTTGATGTGTATGTGTGCAATTTTGGTGGCGACCACTCTGCCAAAGCCCATGCGCTAATGGACGCACTGCTGGCATTACTGCAACCCACCCACACCTTGCGCAACACTATTCACCGAGGCCAGCAAACTTGACCCACAAAGCCCAAGCCATCATCCTAGCCGCAGGCCGTGGCGAGCGCATGCGCCCGCTCACCGACACTTGCCCTAAGCCGCTGCTGCAGGTGCGCGGCAAACCGCT
>JANOSN010000172.1:0-2489 GCA_031415895.1 Polaromonas sp.
AACACCCAAGCTGCACACCTAGGATTTGTGGCGCAAGACAGCTCAGAGCCGTTTCGCGCAAAGCTTGAAAGTGCGCCTGCGCTAGATGCTGCAGACCCGGCCAAAATCTACCAAGGTGGTGGGTTTGTGAAGGCCGGGCCGTTTTAACAGCACGTAAATTATGAGCACCGCAGAACTCATTGTGGATGCCCGCAACAGCGTGGGCGAAAGCCCGGTGTGGCACCCTGCAGACAAAGCGCTGTACTGGATAGATATAGTGCAAAAAAAGCTTTGCCAATGGACTGCCAGCAGCGCACAGGTGCGCACATTTACAGCGTCCGAGATGATAGGCTGCATTGCCATGCACAGCGCGGGCGGCTGGATTGCGGGGTTGGAGAGAGGTATTTTCCATCTGAATTTACCCAATCAAGAGCAGGGCGACGCACTGCAAGCTACGCGCCTAGTAGCTGCACCGCACAGCACCAGCGGCATGCGCTTTAACGATGGCCGCTGCGACAGGCAAGGGCGCTTTGTGGCCGGTACCATGATGATCAATATGGCTTTAGGGCAAGGTAATCCCTGCTTAAGCAGCTACGAAAAAAATAGCGGTCTGCAGCACCTAGTGGGCGGCTTGGTGGTGCCCAACGGCCTAGCCTTCAGCCCTGATGGGCGTACCATGTACCTGAGCGATTCACACCCCAGCGTGCAAACCGTATGGGCGTTTGACTACGACACGGCGACTGGCACACCCAGCAACCGCCGCGTGTTGGTGGACATGCACCCGCTGCCCGGCCGCCCAGACGGCGCAGCGGTGGACGCTGATGGTTGCTACTGGATTTGCGGCAACGACGCAGGTCTGGTGCACCGCTTTACACCGCAGGGCAAGCTAGACCAGTCGCTGGCCGTGCCGGTTAAAAAACCGGCCATGTGCGCCTTTGGTGGCGACGACATGCGCACGCTGTTTGTCACATCGATTCGCCCTGTTGGCATTGACTTAGCTGACCAGCCGTTGGCAGGCGGCGTGTTTGCGCTGCGCCCAGGGGTGCAGGGCCTGCCTGAACCTGCATTTGAAGGCCACCCCATTTAAGTTAAAGAGAACAATATGACCAGAAAAAAACCTGATGAACTACGCAGCCACCGCTGGTACGGCGTACAAGACTTGCGCAGTTTTGGCCATCGCTCGCGCACCGCGCAAATGGGCTACCACCGCAGCGACTATGCAGGCAAGCCGGTAATTGCCATCATCAATACTTGGAGCGACATCAACCCCTGCCACACGCACTTTAAACAGCGGGTGGAAGAGATCAAGCGTGGCATTTGGCAGGCAGGCGGGTTCCCGGTGGAGATGCCAGCGATCAGCCTAAGCGAGCCAATGCAAAAGCCCACCACGATGTTGTACCGCAACCTGCTGGCGATGGAAACCGAAGAATTGTTAAGGTCATACCCTGCCGACGGCTGTGTGCTGATGGGCGGCTGCGACAAGACCACGCCGGCCCTCATCATGGGTGCGATCAGCATGAACCTGCCCACCATCTTTATGCCCGCTGGCCCGATGTTAAGCGGCGACTACAAGGGCGGTGTGATTGGCAGCGGCTCGGACACTTGGAAGTACTGGGCCGAGCTGCGTGCGGGCAACATTACGCAGCAAGACTGGCAAGAGGTAGAAGACGGCATTGCCCGCAGCCCCGGCCACTGCATGACGATGGGCACGGCCAGCACGCTCACCAGCGCGGCCGAGGCACTGGGCCTCACACTCCCTGGCGCAGCCAGCATCCCTGCGCCCGACTCGCGCCATGCGCAAATGGCCACGCTCACCGGCAAGCGCATTGTCGATATGGTGTGGGACGACATCAAGCCGTCCGACATTTTGACCAAGGCATCGTTCGACAACGCGGTGACCACCGTGCTGGCCCTGGGCGGCAGCACCAACAGCATCGTGCACCTGGTGGCCATGGCGCGGCGTGCGGGGATTGACTTGAACATCGACCAGTTTGACGCGATGGCCCGCAAAACACCCGTGCTGGCTAATTTGCGCCCTAGCGGCAAGTTTTTGATGGAAGATTTTTACTACGCTGGCGGCCTGCGCGCCTTGCTCACGCAACTGGGTGATGTCAAGAACGGTGGCCTGCTGGATGGTAGTGCCAAAACTATCATGGGCACCACGCTGGGCGAGAACATCGCGGGTGCCAAGGTGTACAACGACGACGTGATTCGCCCTATGAGCAACCCGCTAGTGCCCAAAGATGGCTTGGCAGTGCTGTACGGCAACATTGCGCCCGGTGGTGCCGTCATCAAACCCGCAGCGATGGAGGCGAAGTTTTATAAACACAGTGGCAAAGCCGTGGTGTTTAAAGACTACAACGACATGAACGCCCGCATTGATGCGCCCGATTTATATGTGACGGCCGTCAGCGTAATCGTGCTGCAAAGCGCAGGCCCGCAGGGCGCACCTTGCATGCCTGTGTGGGGGCAGTTGCCCATTCCGCTAAAGCTGCTCAAAGAAGGTGTAC
>JANOSN010000173.1:0-2714 GCA_031415895.1 Polaromonas sp.
GGTTGAGGACTTGGCAGGGGTCGCTACAGTGCACCCTCAACAAACCGAGAAGCTGGCAGTCGTCACACAAACCACCTTGAGCGTAGATGACACAGCCGAAATCCATGCGGCTATTCGCGCACGCTTTCCCGCCATCAAAGAGCCTAAGCAGCAAGATATTTGCTACGCCACACAAAACCGCCAAGACGCGGTTAAGGTGCTGAGCAGCCAAGCACAGTTGGTGATCGTGGTGGGCAGCCCCACCAGCTCTAACAGCAACCGCTTGGCCGAATTGTCGCGCAAGCTGGGCGTGACCAGCTACATGATTGACAGCGCTGCCGAGCTGCAGCCGCAGTGGTTTGAAGGCGTGAGCAGCGTAGGTTTAACCGCCGGTGCGTCAGCCCCGGAGGTGCTGGTTAAAGAAGTGATCGACCGCATCAAGGCGCTGGGTGCAGTGTCGATCCGCAAGATGGATGGCATTGAAGAAACCATAAAATTCCCACTGCCCAAAGGCCTCAAACTGGCTCCCACCGAGCACCTAGCAGATTCAAAACTACATGCTTCAGGAAAATAAAGATAGTTATGATCGACTCAATACGCTCTCAAATTAATAGCTGCTTGAGCATTTGCAAACTGGCGGCAGTTTTAAGGCACGTGGTGCGCTTAACCGATTGCTAACTAACGAGGTGCCTGCTAGCGGCGTGGTGATTGCATCTGGAGGCAACGCAGGCATTGCATCTGCACTGGCATCGCGCGAACGAGGCGTGCCTTGCGAAGTGTTTTTACCCGAGGTGTCTACCGAGGCTAAGCGTGCACGTTTGCGCAGCATTGGCGCTAAAGTTACCGTCACGGGTGCCGCCTATGCGCAGGCCTATGCCGCCTGCGTAGAGCGTCAAAAAGCTACAGGTGCATTGCAAAACCATGCTTATGACCAGCTAGAAGTGGTGGCAGGCGCAGGTACTGTAGCTGCCGAGATGGAGCTGCAGCAAGGCACTTTGCCTGACAGCATGCTGATCAGCGTGGGTGGTGGCGGTTTGATCGCCGGTATTGCAGCGCACTGCTACGGCAAAAGCAAAGTCATTGCCCTAGAACCTCGCCTAGCCCCTACTTTGTTTGAGGCACGTAAAGCAGGTCAGCCGGTTGACGTAGCGGTCAGCGGCTTGGCTGCAGATTCGCTAGGCGCTAAACGCATTGGCGACATTTGCTGGGAAGTACAAAAAACCGCAGTGCACGATGCGCTGCTGCTAGATGATGATGCCATTCGTGCAGCGCAGCTGTGGCTGTGGCAACACCTTAAACTGGCGGTAGAACCCGCAGCCGCGCTAGGGCTGGCTGCGCTGCAAACCGGTGTTTACAAACCGGCTGCTGAGGAGAACGTAGGCCTGGTGCTGTGCGGTGCCAATATAGACCCGGCCAGTTTAAATGGCTAGCTTGCAACTGCATAAGCTATACATTTCCACATAATCGTCTAATCCTATTACTATTAAATTAATAGCAAACTAATCAATGAATACTTGGACTATGAGCATATTTTTCTCCTAAAATGCTCTTTTAAGCTAGTTTTATAGCCTGCACACTACAATCGCACCATGTTAGACACCACACTCCTTCGCAAAGACCTCAACGCAGTTGTTGCCGCCTTAGAAAAGCGCAAAAAGCCACAACTATTTTTAGACGTTGATAAGTTCACATCACTCGATGCAGAGCGCAAAACTATCCAGGTGCGCACTGAAGAGCTGCAGTCCAAACGCAACACGCTCAGCAAGTCGATCGGCATGCTTAAAGCCAAAGGCGAAAACACCGACGCCGTGATGGCCGAGGTAGCCAGCTACAAAGCTGAGCTAGAAGCAGGCGAGCTGCGCACAACGTCTATCGTGGCCGATTTGAACGCCATGATGATGACCCTGCCTAATTTGCCGCACAGCAGCGTGGCGGTGGGTGCAGGCGAAGACGGCAACGTTGAAGTGCGTAAATGGGGTGCAGTGCGAAAGTTTGATTTTGAAGTCAAAGACCATGTTGACGTAGGCACGCCGCTGGGCCTAGATGCCGACACCGGTGCCAAGCTGTCGGGCGCACGCTTTACGCTCATGCGCGGCCATATCGCGCGCATGCACCGCGCGCTAGCCCAGTTCATGCTAGATGTGCAAACCACTGAGCACGGCTATACCGAGTGCTACACCCCTTATGTGGTCAACAGCGACACCTTGCGCGGCACAGGGCAGCTACCAAAATTTGAAGAAGATTTGTTCGCTGTTAAAAAAGGTGGCCAAGACGCTACTGACAAAGAAAGCGCTGAAGCGCTGTACCTCATTCCCACGAGCGAGGTTACGCTGACCAACACCGTGCGCGACACGATATTGGCCGAAGCTGACCTGCCCATCAAGCTGACCGCCCACAGCCCCTGCTTTAGGTCTGAAGCCGGCAGCTATGGCCGCGACACACGCGGCATGATTCGCCAGCACCAGTTTGACAAAGTAGAGATGGTGCAAATTGTGCACCCCGACAAAAGCTACCAAGCCTTAGAGCAAATGACCGGCCACGCTGAAGCTGTTTTGCAAAAGCTACACCTGCCTTACCGCGTGATGGCGCTGTGCACCGGCGACATGGGTTTTACCGCAGCTAAAACCTACGACCTAGAGGTATGGTTACCCGCGCAAAACACCTACCGCGAAATCAGCTCGTGCAGCAATTGCGAGGCCTTCCAAGCCCGCCGCATGCAAGCCCGTTTCAAAAAT
>JANOSN010000174.1:0-3802 GCA_031415895.1 Polaromonas sp.
CCGATCCAGCTGGTCCAGCCAAGCCTAGACTGCATACCTAAACGGGTTGCCATCACAGATTTATCGCGCAAAATCAATACCGCATCCCACTCGTATTCATCCCCTAACAGCTGCTGCATCCAGCGCTGCAATACCTTGCGGGCAGATCCGTTAGGCAAAAACATGCTGTGCTGCTCTGCGTTTAATGGCCCTAGATGCAATCGCACTCTGTGCTGCCTGTCCCATACTTTGCGCCCCACGGTCATGCCATGGCCAAGCCGTTGGTGGACTCCAGTTTGGCCTATCCTGCTAATCTCTGATGAACCTAACTCTAGCCAATGGCCTACCCACTGCTCTAGCTTGGCAGGTACGCCGAAATAGGCAGAAATTACAGCGTCCACACTGTCTCGGCTGCGCACCTGCCTAGTTAACCAGCCACTGAAATGAAGCCTCGCGTCGTCATTAATAGGATCGCGGATTTGACGCTGTGTGTCGCCAATACCTATCAACGCCCCTGAATACCGCCGAAAACTGTCTTGCTCGGGCCTGTCCAGCGACACCGCAGGCCTAGCTTGCGCCCAAGCACGATAAAAGTGCAGCGCAAACCGGTGTGTAAACACGTCTAGAAAAGCTAGCCAAGTGCGGTCGTTGTAATTACGCGCTCTGTCTTGGATGAAGTCGCTTAGGTGAACAGGCAGCGGGCCGTTAGGCCCGATGTAGCGAATAAAGTGTTGGCGCAACCGTGCAGGCGAATAGCTTGTAGCATCTTCCCACCGGCTCAGCGCCGCTGGTGCAAACGCTAACGAAGGCTCTTGCCCAACGCGAATACTCTCCGCACTGGGAAGTGGTGCCAGGCCCCATTTTGGCTGCGGATAAGAGACAGCATCCAGCCTGCGCATGACGGCAAAGTAATCGTAGTCCCACGCACCATCGCGTAATTGCAACAACGTGGATTGAACTGTCTGCCCAGTCATATCAACAATGCGGGCTAACTACAGTATGAAGCGAGAACCAGCTTTTGGCTCCCAGCGCATGATCTCGCCTTTACCCGCAAAGCTGATGGCGGTTTCTGTAAAGTGATTCACGTTGACATGGCGGCTTAGAAAATGCGACATCACTGCGCCAAAAGTAAACGCACTGTGCCCATGAAACGCAAGTTTTTCCAGCTCAAGCGACACTTCCAGCCCGCGACCAAAAGCTATGGGGCCAGCCATAGGCAAGCGCCTCACCACAGGCTTAGTGCGCACAGATAGCAGGCCGTTGATTTGGCTTTGACGCGATTCGTCTGCGTGCATTGCGTACAGCGTCAGCATCTCGCGAATTGCTGCGGCTGTTTTATCACCCTCGCCTTCAGTCAGAGACAAATAATTTAAGGCGAGATGATCAATCACCTTCCAACCCAAACCTGGACTAACCACGGGAGACACCGGTCTTGACGGCCCACGCACGACAGTGACCTTACTGACCGGGAACGAATCAATACAATCAAGATCATTGCCACGCCCTAGCTGCATTAGCAAAGGCAAGTCTCGGTTAGTGCACAGCGCAGTGACTGCAAGTTGACGCAGCGACAGCGCGTAAGGAGCTTCTTGTGGGTCCACCAATTGCATAAACACCTCTGAGCCCACATGGCTACTGCGGTGGCCTTGCGTGCGTTGCTTTTGAGATAACACACGCGGATCGCGGGTGGTAGTAAAGTACGCGGGGTGCACATGGCGGCTACCGTGAAAGGCAGAGTAAAACGGCAAAAACTGTTGTTCTGCAGCGCTATTTTTTGCATCCGTTTTGCTGTGCCCTACCACCTCAAGCACCGTGTGCACTTCAAAATCCTGCGGTCTGGTTCGGTCTGGTACCAAATGAAATTGACTAGCCCCATCGCTTACATTAACGCGATCTAAGCGCTTGGTAAATAGATTAATTGCTGGCACACAATGCAGCTGCACATTGTCAGCAGTAACCAGTTTTTCAAGCGCTGCATCACCCCGCGAAAAGAGCAAAACAACTTCTACCTGGGTCACCGCCATATTAGATAAAGCGGCCTGTAGATTTTGAATTTTCGCAAACTGGTAGCGCTGTGGAAACGCAAAATACTCTTGCACCAGGCGATACCCTGCGTAGCCAGTTGCAGTGACTGGCAATAAAGCCTCGTCGTCTGCAAAACCTACGGGCAATATCGAGCTGGCAGACAGAGTTTGCATTCGACCCGGCAATGCGCCCGCAGGCCCTATCGGTTGCACCAATACACCCAAGGGCTTACCCAGTGCACATTCGTGCAATTGCCAAGCTACATCCTCCGCTCCACCAAAGTGGATTAACAGTTCATCCATCGCTATTTGGTTGAAGGTCAACCCTGCTGTGGCTTGAAGAACAATGCGCAAGCCGCCGCGAATGTCTTTAGATTTAGGGTGCAGGTGCAGATTCAAATCTGGCGCATAGCTGAAGTACTGTGCCTTTTTAACCTCAACTGGCCATAGCCGCAAGCTTTGCGAGGTTCGAAATTCGCAGTAAGTACCCTGGCCCACTGTTTGGCGGGTGCGCAGACCACTACCACGGGGCATTGTGGGGCCAATCGCCAAAGCTGCGTCATCCAAATCGGGTTTGCATGATGCAATGATCATGGACGGCGTGGGTGCGAGGTACTGCGGATACACAACATCTAGCAAATGCCCTGTAAACCTCGGGAATTCTGCATTCAGCTTAAGTCCCACGCGGGCTGACAAAAATGCGGTCGCTTCGATTAGTCGCTCAACATAAGGGTCTGTAACCTCATTGCCATCCAAGCCCAAACGACCAGCAATTTTAGGAAACGCTTGCGCAAACTCCGCCGACGATTCACGAAAGTACCGCAGTTCGGCCTCGTAAAGATCTAATAATCTAGGGTCCATGCTTTACCTGTTGATATCTTCAATGGAAAAACGCCCTTCTTCTAGGTCGATACGGCTGCGCATTAAAAATTCCATGGGCACTGGTTGGGCCCATAGCATGCCTTTGATTGTCAAGCCTACACGGTTATGAGCGTCCATCGCATAACCTTCTTGCACAACATCCACCTGCAGTGTGTTTTGCAATATACGAGGCTCAAAGTTAACGATGGCTTGCCGCAGCGCTTGCGCCATACTGTTAGGCTGCATCGTAGAGGCAAATTGACCTGACATGGTTGGAATACCAAAGTTAAGCACTGACCGTGCTACGTTGGGGTAGAGCTTTTCGTCCAAAGCAGGCGAATAGCCAGTGGCGTTAAGTAACCAGCCCAAGTCTCTGAGCACCGCTTGTCGTAGTGCTTGCTTAGTGAGTGTCTTTTTATCTGCCGATTCGACGCGGCTAGTCGGGTCGTCATCAATCAGACGATCCAACAACGAAGGTTGCAAGCGTTCTTGAGCTGCTAGATCGGCCATATTGTCTTTTAAGCGCTAGGCTCTTTGAATATGATTTCTCGGATGTCCATGATGGCATGGTCACCTAAGTCGGTGGTGAGCACTCTTTGCCCTTGCCCAATCCAAACATCGGTGCTTGTTTCAACCCATTCGGTTTTACGGGCCAGTTGGATTTGCCCGTCTTGGCTGGCATGCGATCCGTCATAGCGTGTAGGAATCAAGGCCAAACTTTCGCCACCGTTTTCAAACTGCAAGTGTGCTGGCAGCCACACACAGTCGCGCAAATCTTCAGGTAAGTCGATCTTGATATTGGACAGTCTGGCAAAAGGCACCCAATAATAGCGGCCGTTGACATAGGCCTCCAGCACGGGGCCAAGACGCATGTCGGCGTCAGCTAGCCATTCAAAATTTGATCCATCAATGATACCTTGGCTTGCAGGCGCGGCATC
>JANOSN010000175.1:0-1626 GCA_031415895.1 Polaromonas sp.
TGCGCTGTGCACTGGTCATACTTGGGCGCAAAGTCCACCACCCATACAAATTCCCAGCGCACCGCAAAGCTCAGGGTCGTCGCAAGCTGATGGCCAGTGGCGCGGCTTGGCGGGGGCGTCGCTTTCATCCACCTCGGGAAACTCGTCATCTAACAACTTGTTGCTCAACATCGATATGGCGCGCAAGACCCAGATGGACAAAATCAGCGCGGGCGCCATGGCCAATTACGGCAGCAGCAAAGTCAATGGCGTTAAGACCACCACAGCAGACAGGTGGGGGCTGAACGGCCAATACGACTACAACATCACGTCGCAGGTGTTTGCATTTGGCAAGCTGGGTTTAGACGCAGACAAGGTGGTTAATTTGACACTGCGGCGCACATTAGCTACTGGCTTGGGCTACAAGGTTATTAACGAACCTAACACCACGTTTGACGTGTTTGCCGGTGTGGCCAACACCAACAGCCGCTACAGCCGCGTGCAAGTGATTGACAACGTGTCGGGCAGCCAGTTTTCTACCAACAGCGGCTTGCTGGGCGAAGAATCTACCCACAAGCTAACCGACACCGTGTTTTTTAAGCAGCGCCTAGAGCTGTACCCGCGCCTAAGCGGTGACGGCGGCACCTTGGCCAAGGCCACCGCCAACTTAGGGGTTAGCCTGAACTCATCCATATCGCTGAACGTGGGCCTGATCAACAACTACAACAGCGCGCCCGCCACGGGGCTGAAGAAAAACGATACCTCGCTGTTTACCGGAATCAGCGTGAAGCTGGGCGGCTAGTGCGCTTGGGGCCAACCCAGGCCATGCAGCCTGCCGTCAGACGCGGTTTTAGGCTATCAGCGACAATATAGGCTATGAGCACTCAAGACGTCGTGCGCGAAGCACAAACCCAAGAAAACTACAACCCACTGGCTAAGCAAAAGGCTGAGGCGAAGTTAAGCCGCATCCCGATTAAGGTAGAGCGCGGCGAGGTGTTGAAAAAACCTGAGTGGATTCGCGTCAAAGCGGGTTCGCCCACCACGCGCTTTTATGAGATCAAGCAAATTTTGCGCGAGAGCAATTTGCACACCGTGTGTGAAGAAGCCTCGTGCCCCAACATCGGCGAATGCTTTGGCAAAGGCACCGCCACCTTTATGATCATGGGTGACAAGTGCACCCGCCGCTGCCCGTTTTGCGATGTAGGCCATGGCCGCCCTGACCCGCTGGATGTCAACGAGCCTGAGAACATGGCCAAAACCATTGCCAAGCTCAAGCTGAAATACGTGGTCATCACCAGCGTAGACCGCGATGATTTGCGCGACGGCGGCGCAGCGCATTTTGTGGAGTGCATCCGCAAAACCCGCGAGCTGTCACCCGGCACCACCATTGAAGTGCTGGTGCCCGACTTTAGAGGCCGCGACGACCGCGCGCTAGAGATCCTTAAAGCCGCACCGCCCGATGTGATGAACCACAACCTAGAAACTATTCCTAGGCTGTACAAAGAGGCCCGCCCCGGCAGCGACTACGCATTCTCGCTCAATCTTTTAAAGAAGTTCAAAGCTCTGCACCCCAACGTGCCCACCAAAAGCGGCATCATGGTGGGCCTGGGTGAGACGGACGAAGAAATTTTGCAAACCATGCGCGAC
>JANOSN010000176.1:0-1791 GCA_031415895.1 Polaromonas sp.
TGGACTTTACCCAGCCCAGCGTGGTGACGTGGTGGCAGCAATCGCTCAAACGCCAAGTGCTGGACTACGGTATCGATGTGGGCTGGAACGACAACAACGAGTACGCGGTGATGGATGACCAAGCCAGTTGCTACGGCTTTAGCCAAACCCTGCCCATGCACCGCAGCCGCCCACTGCACCCGCTGCTGATGACGCGCGCCACCTTTGAGGCCCAAGCAGCGCACAACCCCGGCGAGCCTGTGTACACCGTCACACGCGGTGGCATGCCCGGTATTCAGCGCTATGCCCAAACTTGGACGGGTGACAACACCACCAGCTGGGAGACCTTGCGCTGGAACCTACGCACCGGCCTGCAAATGAGCTTGTCTGGCATGTTTAACGTCGGCCACGATGTGGGCGGTTTTGCTGGGCCAAGCCCTGACCCTGAGCTATTTTTGCGCTGGGTGCAAGCCTGCTGCCTGAACCCGCGCATGGTCATGAACTCTTGGAAGACCGATGGCACGATTAACCTGCCGTGGATGCATGCCTCGGTTAAAAAAGAAGTCATTGCCGCTATTACCTTGCGCTACCAGCTCATGCCTTATTTGTGGAGTTTATTTGAAGGCGCCAGCAGCCACCAAGCGCCCATCATTCGCCCCACGTTTTTTAACTACCCCGATGATGAGCAGTGTTACGCAGACTGCGATGACTTTATGCTGGGTGACGCATTGCTGGTAGCCCCTGTGGTGCAGCAAGCTGAGCTTGTGCGCAAGGTGTATCTGCCCAAAGGCCCAGCGGCTTGGTTTGACTTTTACACGGCCAAGCGCTACGAGGCTGGGGCTTGGCACAGCGTGCCTGCACCACTGTCGACTTTGCTGTTATTTGCCCCTAGCGGCGCGGTGCTGCCCCTGGCTGCGCCGCTAGGCCAGAATGTGCCTAGATTTGATGACCCAGTGGTTGAGCACCGCAAATTTTAAGGTGCGCCGTTTAATTGCCCCTGCACGGGCTAAGTAGCTGTGTGAAGGGCCTTAAAATAGCGCTATATGACACAAGCTAGCTCCTCCCCCACATTCTCCGTCGCAGACATTCGCAAGTCTTTTTTAGATTTTTACGCCACCAAAGGCCATACCGTGGTCGAATCCAGCCCGCTGGTGCCGGGCAACGACCCCACGCTGATGTTTACCAACAGCGGTATGGTGCAGTTTAAAGACGTGTTTTTGGGTGCGGACAAGCGCTCGTATGTGCGTGCGGCCAGCGTACAGGCCTGCCTGCGGGCAGGGGGCAAACATAACGACCTGGAAAACGTGGGCTACACCGCACGCCACCACACATTCTTTGAGATGCTGGGCAACTGGAGCTTTGGCGACTACTTTAAGCGTGATTCACTCAAATGGGGCTGGGAGCTGTTGACCCAAGTTTACAAGCTACCGCCCGAGAAGCTGACGGCCACGATTTACATTGACGACGACGAAGCTTATGACATTTGGACCAAAGAAATCGGCCTGCCGCCAGAGCGCGTGATCCGCATTGGTGACAACAAAGGCAAAAAATACGCGTCCGATAACTTTTGGATGATGGCCGACACCGGGCCGTGCGGCCCCTGCAGCGAGATTTTTTATGACCACGGCCCGCATATTGAAGGCGGCCCACCGGGTAGCCCCGGTGAAGACGGCGACCGGTACATTGAAATTTGGACTCACGTGCTCATGCAGTACGAGAAGCAGCCTGATGGCTCGCTGGTCAAGCTGCCTGCGCCGTGCGTAGACACTGGCATGGGGCTAGAGCGCTTGGCCGCCATTCTTCAGCACGTTC
>JANOSN010000177.1:0-2784 GCA_031415895.1 Polaromonas sp.
GATTTTGGTGGGGTGCACGTTCACATCCACCCGCGTGGGGTCGATCTGCATGAACAGCACATACACCGGCTGGCGGCCGCCGTGCAACACGTCTTCGTAGGCGCTGCGCGCTGCGTGCGTCAGCACCTTGTCGCGCACGTAACGGCCATTCACGTAGGCAAACTGCTGGTCAGCGCGGCTGCGTGCTGCATCGGGTATGCCTGCGTAGCCGCTCACGGTCACGCCACCACCGTCGTAAGTTTTGCCGGTGTAGGCCACCTTCACCGCTTGCGCAATAAAGTCATCGCCCAGCACATCGTTAATGCGCTGCTCGGTGCTGCCAGCGCGCCATTGCTCTACCAGCTTGCCGTCGTGCCACACCGCAAAGCCTACGTCGGGGCGGGCCAGGGCGTGGCGGCGCACGCTTTCTAGGCAATGCGCCATCTCAGTGGCATCAGTTTTTAAAAACTTGCGCCGCGCGGGCGTGGCAAAAAACAGCTCTTTCACCTCGACGGTGGTGCCCTGCGCACGGGCGGCCTGGGTCAGCTCGCCGGTTTGGCCGTGCAGCATCCACGCGGTTTTGTCTGCTGCGGTGCGCGACAACACGGTGCAGTCGGCAATGGAATTAATCGCGGCCAGCGCCTCGCCCCTAAAACCCATCGTACTCACTGACTCTAAATCTTGCAGCGACGCAATTTTGCTGGTGGCGTGGCGTTTAAGCGCCATGTGCAGTTGGTCACGCGGTATACCCATGCCATCGTCTTCCACCACAATGGCGCGCACGCCGCCTGCCAGCAAGCGAAGTGTGATCAGCGTGGCACCAGCGTCCAACGCGTTGTCTAGCAGCTCGCGCACTACTGAGGCGGGGCGCTCCACCACCTCGCCCGCAGCAATCTGGCTGATCAGCTCGTCAGGCAGCTCGCGGATGGTGCGGGGGGTGAGGGAGGAGGATAGGACGGCGTTCACAAGGGGATTGTAGATGGGCGCAATGCCCTGGCGTAACTGGCAACGGTTCGAGCTGTTTTGCTAGGCAGGTCAATCCGGATGCAGCAAAATACTGTGTATTTACACAGTATTTGTGCCTGCCGTATCTCCACCCAAACTCTACAACCCGCGCCATCCTGAGCGCACGCTGCTGTACCAAACCATTGCCGAGCACTACGAGACCTGGCTTGATCTGGCCAGTGCAGGCCAGTTTGACGGTCAGGGCGACCACCGCACCCCCACGCCCTATGTGCGCCAGACGTTTGGCAAATACCTCGAATGCGGCATCTTTGCCCATGGCTTTGCCCGCGCTCGCTGCGCTGACTGCGCGCACGACTACTTCGTGGCCTTCTCCTGCAAAGGCCGGGGTGTCTGCCCCTCATGCAACACCCGGCGCATGGTGGAGACGGCGGCGCACCTCACAGATCACGTCTTTCCGCGTCTGCCGGTGCGCCAGTGGGTGCTGTCTGTGCCCAAGCGCCTGCGCTACTTCATGCAGCGTGAAGGGGCGGTATTGAACATGGTGCTGCGTATTTTTCTGCGCGTTATTATGCAAAGCCTATCCGCCCAATGCCCGGGTGCAGCGCAGGTGGACAAGGCGGCCCTGCACATCGGCGCTGTAGCTTTTATCCACCGCTTTGGCTCCAGCCTGAACGAGCATGTGCATTTTCATGTGTGCGTGGTCGATGGAATGTTTGAGGCATTGGCGGGCGGCGCTGATGCTGGCGCTGACACCAACACCCAGGCTGTGACCGACGCTCAATCCTCAACCAGCACGGTGATTTACCACCCGGCCAGTGCAATCGATGAGACTGCTATGGCCCAGGTGCAGGCCACCTTGCGCCGCCGCATCCTGCGCGCCTTCGTGGGCCGGGGCCTGCTGGAGAGCTTTGAGGCTAAAGACATGCTGGCATACAACCGCTGCACCAAGCCGCGCAGCGAACCGCGCGGGGATCAGCGCGCTGATAAACGTGCAGACCAACGTGGAGCCGGGGCAGACGGGCTCACCCTCACTCCACTGGAGCTGATAGGGCGCATTGCCGCCTTGGTGCCGCCGCCGCGCTCGCACCGGCACCGCTACTTTGGTGTGCTGGCACCGAACTCGCCGCTGCGGGCAGCGGTTACCGCAATGGCTTTACCAGCACAAGCACAACCGGCCAGGACACAGGCCGAACCAGCCGCCACAGGTGAGGGCAGATCCGGCAAATGCTCGACCACATCGGCGTCGATTCTGAGCCGCCACGGTTATCGCCAGCGCGCGGGCCACCGTTGTGGGATGCTGGTGAGCAGTTGGGTGAGGATAGCCGCGCCGAGCCAGACTGGGATCTGGTAGGGCAGCCGGCACCGGACTACGAGCTTGATCAGTACGTCAGTGGGTGATGACCCCGAGTAGTGATCGAGACAGCGATTCAGACACGCTGTAGGGGAGGGCTGCGCGCGCGGCAGACTACGAGCAAAGCCGGGTGCACGGCGCGCAATCCTCGACTTCTCTGCCCAGCCCGTGGGCTAACCTTCTTCGCACGTGCCGCCACGTGATGAGCGTCACTTGGAGGAACGGACACATGAGCAACGCCAGCCCTTACAACACGATCAGTCCTTAGGCGACGTGAAAGTCGGTCGCGCTTGCGCGAGGTGGAATTAGCGCTGCTAATTGTTTCCGCGCTGCGCCTCAGACGAAGCCGAGATTCCAAGTTGACGAATCATAGTTGCCCATGTTCGGCAGCACTGTCGACATGTCGCCGTTTGACACGCCGAACCATGTCGCCAGCGTCGATGCATATTGGTCAACGGAGATGTTGGGAAGCAAGGACCCCTGACCCG
>JANOSN010000178.1:0-2389 GCA_031415895.1 Polaromonas sp.
ACAGCGGTGTCGCCTTCTTCTTTGCCAATCAAAGCGCGTGCAATCGGACTAGAGATGTTGATAAAGCCCAGCTTTAAGTCTGCCTCGTCCTCACCCACGATCTGGTATTTCACCTTGGCACCTGTGTCCTCGTCTTGCAGCTCTACAGTCGCGCCAAAAACCACGCGGCCAGACTGCTCTAGGTCTGTGGGATCAATAATCTGCGCTGCGGACAGCTTGCCTTCAACCTCTTGAATGCGGCCTTCTATGAAGCCCTGGCGATCTTTGGCGGCTTCGTACTCAGCGTTTTCACTCAAGTCGCCTTGCGCGCGCGCCTCAGAGATAGCGTTAATCACCCATGGGCGATCAACGGTTTTAAGTTGGTGTAACTCTGCTTTGAGTTTTTCAGAGCCGCGCTTGGTGATAGGGATAGTTGCCATAGGGTGTGTCTGTAAAAAGGAAACCGCTGATCGCAATGACCAGCGGTTTGATAATTGAAATTTTAAACTAAGCTGGCTTGCGCTAGCAAGTGCATGTGTAAGCTTGTCTTTAGGTTAGTTGCGCATGCATTTCTTGCACGCTGATCACGCCTAGGTTGTCAACATATTTCATGCCTTCGACGGCAGCTTCGGCACCGGCGATAGTGGTAAACGTGGTCACCCGCGCCAGCAAGCTGGACGTTCGGATGGCGCGGCTGTCGGCAATGGCGTTGCGGCGCTCTTCCACGGTGTTGACCACCATCGTGATTTCGTTGTTTTTGATCATATCGACCACATGCGGACGGCCTTCGGTCACTTTGTTGACCACTTGCACTTTCAGGCCAGCAGCCTCAAACGCAGCTGCTGTACCTTTAGTGGCAAGTAACTCAAAATTCATGGCCACTAAGGCTTTGGCAACATCTACTGCGCGGGCTTTGTCATTGTTCTTCACTGTCAGAAACACTTTGCCCGATTTAGGTAGCTTAGTACCTGCACCCAGCTGTGATTTGACAAATGCCTCGCCAAAAGTTTTAGCCACGCCCATGACCTCGCCGGTAGACTTCATCTCAGGGCCGAGAATAGTGTCCACACCAGGGAACTTCACAAACGGAAATACAGCCTCTTTCACGCTGAAATACGGCGGCGTGACTTCTTTGGTGATGCCTTGTGAAGCCAGTGATTGCCCTGCCATGCAGCGTGCAGCCACTTTGGCCAATTGAATGCCTGTGGCCTTGCTCACAAAAGGCACGGTGCGGCTTGCGCGGGGGTTAACCTCCAACACGTAGATCACGTCTTTGTCGTCTTGATTTTGAATTGCAAACTGCACGTTCATCAAACCCACCACATTGAGCGCGCCTGCCATTGCAGCAGACTGGCGTTTAAGTTCATCTATAGTTTCTTTGGAGAGCGAGTATGGCGGCAGCGAACAGGCGGAGTCACCGCTGTGCACGCCCGCTTGTTCGATGTGCTCCATCACGCCGCCGATGAAGGTTTTGCCTTCAGGATCACGCAGGCAATCGACATCGCACTCGATGGCGTCGTTCAAAAAGCGGTCGAGCAGCACAGGTGAATCGTGCGACACCTTAACCGCTTCACGCATATACCGTTCCAAATCGCGCTGCTCGTGCACGATCTCCATGGCACGGCCGCCCAGCACGTAGCTGGGTCGCACGACCAGCGGGTAGCCAAGGCTAGATGCTTTTTCAAGCGCCTCCTGCTCGGTGCGCGCAGTCGCATTAGGTGGTTGTTCTAAGCCCAATTTGCGCAACAAATCTGAAAAACGCTCACGGTCTTCGGCAGCGCCAATCATGTCGGGCGATGTGCCGATGATCGGCACGCCGTTAGCTTCCAAGTCCAAGGCCAGCTTAAGTGGCGTTTGCCCGCCGTATTGCACGATCACGCCCAGTGGCTTTTCTTTGTCGACAATCTCCAGCACGTCTTCTAGCGTCAAGGGCTCAAAGTACAGGCGGTCAGAGGTGTCGTAGTCGGTAGATACAGTCTCAGGGTTGCAGTTGACCATGATGGTCTCGTAGCCGTCTTCACGCATCGCTAATGCGGCGTGTACGCAGCAGTAATCAAATTCAATGCCTTGGCCAATACGATTGGGGCCGCCGCCTAGCACCATGATTTTTTTATTGCTGGTTGGCTCGGCTTCGCATTCAGCCGCGCTTTGGCCGGGACCAAATGGGCCAGTAACAAAGCCTTCGTAGGTGCTGTACATATATGCTGTGTCGGTAGCAAACTCTGCTGCGCAAGTGTCTACCCGCTTATACACAGGGCGAATGCCCAGGGCACGGCGCTTTTCGCGGATGATTTTGTCAGTCGTTTTAAGCTGGCGTGCCAAGCGGCGGTCTGAAAAACCTTTTTGCTTTAACTTGAGCAACTCGTCTTTAGTCAGCGCATCGAGCGTAGTTTTCTCCAACTCAAGTTCA
>JANOSN010000179.1:0-2433 GCA_031415895.1 Polaromonas sp.
GTGGCCGGTTACGGCCTGGACGGTAGCAACGCAGGAGGCTTTGGCGCTGCAGACGCTGGAGCCGATGGCACAGCCGGTGAAGGCGGCCCCATCAACAACGGCACCGTCATCATTACCGATGCCTCAAGCCCTGCTAAAACAGTGCGCGTTAAAACTGATGCGACAGGGTATTACTTTGCTAAAGTCACAGGCTTAACAGCACCTTTATTGGTTAAAGTAGTTTCGCAGAACGGCAAAATTTATAACTCAGTGCGCGAGGATGCGATTGCAGCCGGTGGCATAGCTACCATCAACATTACTGCACTGACCGACAAAGTGGCCAGCTTGGTGGCTGGTACAGCCAGCCTTAGCGCACTGTCGCCCGCAGACATTACGCCCACCAAAGTAGCAGCAGCCAAGGCTGATGTGCTGGCCACTTTTGTGGCTGCGCTAACTGCCGCAGGCGTGCCTAACCCAGCAGCGTTTGACCCCATCAAAACGCCCTTTAAAGCCGATGGCACTGGCTACGACAAAGTGCTAGACCAAGTGCGCCATGAAACAAACGCTGCTGGCGGCACCGACTTGTATCCCAAGACAGTGAACTACGCTGCCGATGGCACCGTAAGCACACTGCCGTTGTCGCCCAGCCTCACCTTGGTGTTGTCATCTGGCAAAGAACTTAATTTTGACCGCCTCGAGTCGCTACGTACCAGCATACAGGCTTGCTTTGCGCAGGCTGAAGCCGCGCGTAATTTTGGCGGCACAGGCAATGCCTGCTCAGGCTTAGTTCATCCTAATTTTAAAAGTGCAGGGCGTGATTTTGAAGAAGTCATTGTCAACGCCAGTGGCCGCAGATTTGGCAACCGTGTGCTTGAAACGTCTGATGTGATGACAGGCGCGCAATTTGACGCACCAGAAATTTTGCTGCAAGAAAAATCCACCACCACAGTGGCAGATTTTGACAAAGCCATTGTGCGCCTGAGCTGGTATCAGCCAGCGAACCAGTCCTACCGGCAGTCATCTTTTTCTGTGCGCAGGTTTGATGGCTTTACTAACAGCGCAAGCCAAGCATCGCGCATTGCCAACAAAGACAATAGCACCAGCGACTGGTGGTTTTATGGTGGCCAAAGCAATTACGACTATGGCGTGAGCAGCAGACTGTACCGCTATACCAACCTTAATCCTGCAACCAATACTGCCCTCACCGTAGCTAACGGTTCTGTCACGGTAGCAAGCGGTTCATTTACTGTCAGCCCAGTAATTTCTAACGACGAAAGCGCATTGGCTTTGTATGTAGGAACGCAAAAATTCAACACTACCACCCGCGCCTGGGAAGATTCTGGTGTTGCATACGCCAAAGTCACCGGCCCCGGTCTGCCCATCGCAGGTATTGTGGTGTCGAGAATAAGCTCCGCCACAACTACCGGAGCATGCATTAACCCTACAGATTCTGCGCACAACGCAGCTAACGCGCCGATTGCTACAGAGGCGACCTACATGGGCTATTACTCTTCTACTGGCGTGCTACCCGGCACGGTGGGAACCAACGTGGTGCCCTCGACGCAACAAAGCTATACCAACTCGGTTTTCGACTACTCTATTCCAGGACCCTCACTGCCTGTGGGTGCTTCGCGCACGGTAGCAGCATCGGGTATTAGTGCGCCAGTAACTGCTACCTATAACTTTGATTTGACTGTGCCAGGTCTTGGAACCTTAACCCAAAGCGCGGTAGTTCCGCCAAACACCTTTGGTAATGTGCCGTTTACTTTCCCGCAGACTGCAGCTAGTGTCGGATTGACATCTTTTACAGTGCTGGTCACTTACACGTCAGGCACACAACTTAGTAGTTTTACAACAGCAGCTTTCGATGTATTTACAAATCCACTCACATTACCCATCGGCTCTACGCGCACTGTTGGGTTTAGTCAATTCAACTTCCAGGCTGCACCTGTAACCTACACAATAGCTGTAACGGTACCGGGCATATCTACTGTTAGCCAAAGCACATTAATCCCTGTAGGTACCTCAAGCTTTGTAGGTGTTGCTTTCCCGCAAACGGCAGCCAGTGTGGGGGTTAATTCGTTCACTGCGCGAATTTCCTACACAAGCCTAACTCAGACGTTTACGTTTACCTATGCGGCTTTCACTGGAAGCACAACCAACAGATACAGCTTAGAGCGTGCTTATCAAAGCACAGGTGCAAGCTTTCCATATGGCACCACTACGTCGGTTTTTGGCACCAATCGAAACACATTGCCTGTTGACTACGCCACTTTGAGGCCATGGTCCGTGTATAAGTTTGAGTTGTACTCTGCTACAGGCGTTTTGTTATCAACAGAGTACGACCGCATCTCTACGCAAGTGCGTCCGCCACAAGCCTTGCGCACCATGGCGCTGCACGACCTTAGCCCGAGTCATGCCACTTTATTGGCTCCTGCAAAAGCGGCAGCACCC
>JANOSN010000180.1:0-5019 GCA_031415895.1 Polaromonas sp.
ACGCCTCAGGCCGTGCGCCGCACAACTGGAGCCCTGAGTACTTTCGCCAAAAATATGGCAACGATGCTAAAACACCGCCCAAGCGTGGACTAGACAGCGTGACCGTGCCGGGCGCGGTCAGCAGCTGGGCGATGATGAGCGAGCGCTTTGGCAAGCTGCCTTTTGCCGACCTGATGGAGCCTGCCGTGCAAATAGCCGAGCGCGGTTATTTGCTGCCCCCTGTGGTGCAGCAAAAGTGGGCGGCCGCTACGGATGAGATGAAAAACCAGCCAGGTTTTGCACAAAGCTTTTTGCCATGGGGCCGCGCGCCTAAGGTGGGTGAGCTGTTTCAGTTTAAGGCGGCAGCCAAGGCTCTGCGGTTAATTGGTGCTACCAAAGGCGCAGCGTTGTATGGCGGTGAGATAGCCAGCGCAATAGAAAAATTTAGCACGGCGCACGGCGGCAGCCTGACAGCGGCAGACTTTGCGGCCTACCAAGCCGAGTGGGTAACGCCCATTGCCAAAAACTACCGTGGCTACACGCTGCATGAGATCCCGCCCAACGGGCAGGGCATTGCCGCGCTGATAGCGCTGGGTATTTTGGACAAGTTTGATATCGCGTCGATGCCCGTAGACGGTGTGGATTCGCAGCATCTGCAAATCGAGGCGATGAAGCTGGCGTTTGCCGACGTGTACAAATTTGTCGCCGAACCATCGTCCATGGCGGTGACCGCCGCGCAAATGCTAGATGACGCATATTTGGCCGAGCGTGCGAAACTGATCAACATGAAAAAAGCCCAAGACTTTGGCGCAGGTAACCCCGTCAAAGGCGGCACCATTTATCTGAGCGTTGCTGACGAGAGCGGCATGATGGTGAGCTTTATCCAAAGCAACTATATGGGTTTTGGCTCGGGCTGTGTAGAGCCTAGCTTTGGCATCAGCCTGCAAAACCGTGGCCATGCTTTTAGCCTGGACGCTGCTAGCCCGAACGTAGTGGCACCGGGCAAGCGGCCATTTCATACCATCATCCCCGCATTTGTTACAAAAGACGGCCAGCCAGTGATGAGCTACGGCGTGATGGGTGCCAATATGCAGCCGCAAGGCCATATGCAAACCTTGGTGCGCATGCTCGATTACAAACAAAACCCCCAAGCCGCGTGTGACGCGCCGCGCTGGCGCTACAACGCGGGGCTGGAGATCAATGTAGAAGCCGCGATGAACGCGAACACCGTGCAAGCCCTGAAAGATCGTGGCCACCACACCGAGGTGATCAACGACTCGTACCAAGACTTTGGCGCAGGCCAGTTTATTTGGCGCGCTGACGAGGGCGCTGGCAATGCGGCAGACCTGGGCTACGTGGCGGCTAGCGACGCGCGGCGCGATGGTTTGGCAGCAGGTTTTTAAGCCCGCCATAAGCCGTTTTAGGAACAAAAACCATTGGTAGTCCAAGTATCTACTGCTCAAGCAGCTAGCAAAAGTATAGCGGTTGGCGTGGCACTGGCGTTAGCCGGGTCTATCGCGTTCAGCGGCAAAGCCATCATTGTGAAGCTGGGTTACCGCTATGGTGTAGATGTGGTCACGCTGCTGATGCTGCGCATGCTGCTGGCGCTGCCGTTCTTTTTGGTGCTGTCGTGGTGGGCCAGTCGCGGCAAGGCACCGCTGACGCGCACGCAGTGGCTGCAGGTGAGTTTTTTAGGTTTTACGGGCTATTACTTGGCCAGTTTTTTAGATTTTGCAGGTTTGCAATACATCAGCGCCAGCTTGGAGCGGCTGATTTTGTATTTGAACCCCACCATTGTGCTGCTGCTGGGCAGATTGGTGTGGGGCAAAAAAATTACGCGCCGTCAGATGGGGGCCTTTGTGCTGAGCTACGCTGGCGTGCTGTTGGTGTTTGGGCATGAGGTGAAGCTTGAAGGGCTGAACGTTGGCTTGGGCACCGCGCTGGTGTTTGGCAGCGCTGTGGCCTATGCGGTGTATTTAAGCTACAGCGGCCAGCTGGTGCAGCAGCTGGGCAGCCTGCGCCTGGCGGGGCTGGCCACCAGTGTGGCGTGTTTTTTTTGCATTGCTCAGTTTGCGCTGCTGCGGCCACTGAGCGTGGCGCACGTGCCCTCACCTGTGCTGTGGCTGTCGCTGCTGAACGCCACAGCCTGCACTGTAGCGCCTGTGCTGATGGTGATGGTGGCCATTGAGCGCTTAGGCTCGGCCCGCACTGCGCAGATTGGCATGATTGGCCCGATGGCGACTATATTTTTAGGTGTGCTGGTATTGAACGAACCCATGAATGCGTGGATCATCGCGGGTACGATACTGGTCTTGGGCGGCGTGTATTTGGTCAGCCGCAATAAAGCTTAGTGGATATTTTTTTAACAACTATTGGAGTCAACACCGTGAGTACTATTACCAGCAAAGCAGTCGTCATCGACCAGGCCGGCGGCCCCGAGAACATGAAACTGATTGACGTGCAGGTGGGCGAACCTGCTGCGGGCGAGGTGCGTATTCGCCACCACGCTGTGGGTCTAAACTATATTGACGTGTACCAGCGCAGCGGCGTGTACAACCTGCCTTTGCCACTGCGCCTGGGCATGGAAGGCGCAGGCGTGATTGAAGCCGTGGGCGAGGGCGTAACGCACCTTAAAGTGGGCGACCGCGCAGCGTACGCCAGCCAACCACCGGGCAGCTACTGCGAAGTGCGCGTGATGCCGGCTAAGTGTGTGTGCAAACTGCCTGATGCCATCAGCTTTGAAACCGGTGCAGCCATGATGCTCAAGGGCCTGACCGCGCAATACCTGCTGCGCAAAACACAGCCCGCTGGCGGCTTGAAAGAGGGCGACTTTGTGCTGTTCCATGCAGCAGCAGGTGGCGTAGGCTTAATCGCTTGCCAGTGGGCACGCGCTATGGGCTTGCAGTTGATTGGTACTGCAGGGTCTGACGCTAAATGCAAGCTGGCACTTGAGCATGGTGCATCGCACGCAATCAATTACTCCACTGAAGATTTTGTAGCTAAGGTGAAAGACATCACCGGTGGACGTGGCGTAAAAGTGGTCTACGACTCAGTAGGTAAAGACACACTAGAAAAATCCTTAGACTGCATCGCGCCGTTTGGCCTGCTGGCCAGCTTTGGCAACGCATCAGGCAAAGTGCCACCGCTGGACATTGGTGTATTGGGCGGCAAGGGCTCGCTGTATGTAACGCGCCCTACGCTGTTCACCCACATCGCCACACGCGAGAGCACGCAGGCGATGGCCGATGATCTGTTTGCCATGGTGGCCAGCGGCAAGGTGACCATTCCCGTCAACCACCGTTATGCCTTGGTCGATGTGCAGCAAGCCCATCGCGACCTGGAAGCGCGTAAGACCACGGGCGCTTGTGTACTGCTACCTTGATGCGCAGTGCGGGCAGCGTTAGCCTAATGTGGTAACCCACAGCCCCGCGCCCACAGCCAGCGAAGTGCAGCATCTGGCCGCGCTACGCTGGCTGCTGCTGTCGCCCGCGCTGGTGGTTGCGCCGCAGGCGAGAATGGTGGCACCCCAAGCGAGTATGGTGACGCCCCAGGCGAGTATGGTGGCACGCCCGGCGAGTATGGTGACGCCCCGGGCGGGCGGGCAACTGGCCGTGTTTAATGAAACCGAGCAGCGCAGCATAGGGCAGTGGCTAGAGGCATTGCAGGCTGACAGCAGCCTACTTACCCAGTGGATGCAATCGCGCCCCGAGGCGCGCATTGGCCGCTATGCCGAGCGATTACTGGAGTTTTATTTAATCCATGGCCCCACGCACCGCTTGCAAGCCGCGCATGTGCCGCTGCGCAGCGCGGTCAATGGATTGATGGTGACGCATGGAGAGTTAGATTTTTTGCTGACTAGTTTGCCAAACCTGCAAACACAGCAGCAACCGCAAGCTGAAAAATTTTTACACTGGGAGCTGGCAGTTAAATTTTTTCTGTGCACTGCCACAGGCGACACGGCCACACCAGCTGACTTTATTGGCCCCAACGGCGTTGAAACTTTGGCGCATAAATGGCACAAGCTGTTTGCTAACCAACTAACCCGCGCGCACAGCCACACTTTACCTGCACCTTGGGATGCAAACGATTGGCAACCACAGGCCTACACGCGCGGCTGGATGTTTTACCGCTGGGGCCACAAGGTACCCCGCTGCGAGGCCCTGCACCCAGAGCACGGCCAAGGCTGGTGGGTTAATGCAGCTGACTTTGCAACATTGCCACAGGCAGAGTACGCATTTTTACCGCGCCTGCATTGGATGGCACTTTTGGCCGACCTTGCGCAGCTGGGTAGCCAAACTGTGGTGCTACAGCGTGATGCGATGGCTGTGTATTTGCAAACCGAGTGGGCTAGTTCGGGGCGCACCCATGACGCGCTGATGGTGGCGCAGCTAGATGCGACGTTAGACGGGCCGCCAAGCGGTCAGGCGCGCAGCGAAGTGCGCAGATTTTTTATCAGGCCACCAGCGGCATAAAAAAACCGCTGGGTTAGAGCGGTTTTTTCTACAGATGCTAGCTATCAGCAAAGCATCAAGGGCGCTTGGCAATCACTTGGTCTACTAGGCCGTATTCTTTAGACTCATCAGCAGACAGCCAGAAGTCACGCTCTACATCGCGGGCTACTTTTTCTAGTGTTTGGCCTGTGCGCTCGGCCAAAATTTTGTTCAACTGCTCGCGGGTTTTTAAAATTTCGCGGGCAGAAATTTCAATATCGCTGGCTGGGCCACGTGCACCACCTGAGGGTTGGTGAATCATCACACTGGCGTTAGGCAAGGCGATGCGCTTACCCTTAGCGCCAGCGGCTAACAAGAAGGCGCCCATGCTGGCAGCCATGCCAGTGCACAGGGTCGAGACATCAGGCTTGATGAAGTTCATGGTGTCAAAAATGGCCAAACCAGCGCTCACAGAGCCACCGGGCGAGTTGATGTACAGGTAAACATCTTTGTCTGGGTTCTCGCTCTCTAAAAAGAGTAATTGTGCGACCACCAAGTTAGCCATGTAGTCTTCTACAGGGCCCACCATAAAAATAATGCGCTCTTTAAG
>JANOSN010000181.1:0-3302 GCA_031415895.1 Polaromonas sp.
TAGCAATGGTCAGGCAGTCGCCGTCGACATCGCTGGTTAGCCCGCGCAGGTCGATTTTGATGCTACCGTCTTTTTGCACGGTGTAGCTGGCGTTGTGGGCCACGGGGGCGTCGTTGACGGGCTTCACAGTCAGGGTTACGGTGGCCAGACTTGAGTTGGCTTTGCCGTCGTTGGCCAGGTAGGTGAAGCTGTCGGTGCCGTACCAGTCTCTGGTAGGGGTGTAGCTAAAGCTGCCGTCGGCGTTTTTGACCAAGGTGCCGTGTTGTGGGCCGGTGACTAGGGCGGCGGTCAGCGTGTCGCCTTGGGCATCGGTGTCGTTGGACAACACGTTGATTTTGGCTGTGGTGTCTTCGTCTAGGGTGACACTGTCGGCCTTGGCATCGGCGCTCACATGCACTACTTTGCCGGTGCGCAGGCCGTATTTTTGCAAGGGGCAGGTTGTGTACATGACAGAAAGTGTAAGTTAACAAGCACACCGTTTTTCACGGTTTATGATAACATCGCCGATGATATGAAAAATATTTGCAAAATTGTCCTCGATACCAATGTGTTGGTGAGTGCTTTGCGCAGTAACGGTGGGCCATCATTTGCCTTGGTGCAGGCCATTCGTGCGGGCTACATACGCATGTGCTGTAGTCCCGCGCTATTTTTAGAATATGAAGATGTTTTAAAGCGCCCTGCGCAACTTGCAGCTTTCGGCTTAACTGCGAGCGACGTGGATGCCATATTGGCAGATTTAGCGGGCCATATTTTGCCCGTGACAACGCATTACCAATGGCGGCCGCAGCTGCGTGACCCCTCTGACGAGATGGTACTGGAAGCAGCGGTAAACGCCAGTGCCGAGGCCATTGTTACCTACAACCTGCGCGATTTTGCACCCGCCAAAAATTTTGATATTTTGGTGCTGAATCCAGAGCAAACATTTCGCCATTTTCAGCTTCGCAAGCCTAGCAAGAAAGGAACCACGCCATGAGCAGCTACGCCCTTCGCCTTCCAGAGTCTCTTAAATTGGCCTCCAAACGCATTGCCGCTGCGGACGACACCACTATGAACCAGTTTTTTGTGGTCGCTATCGCCGAGAAAATCAGCGCTATGGAAACCGCAGACTTTTTTGAGCGGCGCAGCGCTGCAGCCTCTAAAGCCAAAGCCGACAAGGCCTGGGCCAAGGTGGGTAACAAGCAGCCCATGCTTGAAGACCGCTGGGAGTCATTGCCCTGATTAAAATGGGAAATGGGAGACCTGACCCCTTCCAGATTTCATACCCCTAGGGCCTGCACCTTCCACGCCAGCCAAAACTTGCGCAGCGGGGTGAGGCTGGTGCGTTGGTGCAGCACTTGAAAGTTGTCGCGCTCAATTTCGCGCAGCAGGGTGCGGTAAATGCTGGCCATCATCAGGCCGGGTTTTTGTGCGCGGCGGTCGGCTGCTGGCAGCAGTGCCATGGCTTCGTCATACAGGCTATGCGCGCGGGCGGCTTGAAACTTCATCAGCGCGGTAAAGCGGTCTGAATACGCCTTTTTGCCCAGCTCGTGCGACTTCACATCAAACTGCTGCAGCTCGTTGACGGGCAGGTAAATGCGGCCACGTTGTGCGTCTTCGCCTACGTCGCGGATGATATTGGTCAGCTGAAATGCTTGGCCCAGCTTGTGTGCGTACTGCGTAGTCTGCTCGTCTGTTTGACCAAAGATGCGCGCCGCCACTTCGCCCACCACGCCCGCCACCAAGTGGCAGTAGCGCTGCAGGTTAGGGTAGTCAAGATAGCGCGTTTGCTCTAGGTCCATGCGGCAGCCGTCGATCACGGCTTGCAGGTGGTGCTCTTGGATTTTGTAGGCCGCTGTCAGCGGCATCAGCGCTTTCATGACCGGGTGGCGGTTGTTCTCGTTGTAGGGCAATACAAAAGCCTGCGCCACTTCTTTGGCCCACCAAGCCAGCTTGGTAGCCGCTACAGAAGGGTCGCTGATCTCGTCCACCACATCGTCCACCTCACGGCAGAACGCATAAAACGCGGTAATAGCGGCGCGGCGCTCTTTGGGTAGGAACAAAAAGGCATAGTAAAAACTGCTGCCCGAGGCGGCGGCTTTTTGTTGGACGTAATCTTGCGGGGTCATAGGCTAGATTGTCGCAGTAGTTTTTGTCGATGCGCAGCGTTGGTTATTTAAATCGTATGACCTATCGTTGCCCGGGCGATTGCAGTTATCCTTGCTAGAGTTACTGCGCAGTCTTTTAGGCTTACGCTTGTATTTTTTTCAGCTCCATCAGGACACCACACACCATGAAATCACGCGCCGCAGTCGCCTTTGAAGCTGGCAAGCCTTTGCAAATTGTTGAAATTGATGTGGAGCCTCCGCGCCAAGGCGAAGTGCTGGTCAAAATTACGCACACGGGCGTGTGCCATACCGATGCCTTCACCCTGTCTGGTGATGACCCAGAAGGCATCTTTCCCGCCGTGCTTGGCCACGAAGGTGCGGGCATTGTGGTGCAGGTGGGCGAGGGCGTGACCAGTCTAAAGCCCGGTGACCATGTCATCCCGCTGTATACCGCTGAATGCCGCGAGTGCAAGTTTTGTAAATCTGGCAAAACCAATCTCTGCCAAAAAGTGCGTGCCACGCAGGGCAAGGGCCTCATGCCCGACGGCACCAGCCGCTTTTCTTACCAAGGCAAGCCGATTTTTCATTACATGGGCTGCTCTACCTTTAGCGAATACACGGTGGTCAACGAAATCTCGCTGGCTAAGATCAATCAAGCGGCCGACCCAGAAAAAGTTTGTCTGCTGGGCTGCGGCGTTACCACGGGCTTAGGCGCGGTGCACAACACTGCCAAGGTCAAGCCTGGTGACACGGTGGCTGTGTTTGGCCTGGGCGGCATTGGTTTAGCGGTGGTGCAAGGTGCGCGGCAGGCAAAAGCTGGGCGCATTATTGCCGTCGACACCAATCCCAGCAAGTTTGATTTGGCGCGGCATTTTGGTGCCACCGACTGCGTCAATCCGAAAGACCACAGCAAGCCGATTCAAGAGGTGATTGTGGAGATGACCGACGGTGGTGTGGAATTCTCGTTTGAATGCATTGGCAACGTGCACGTCATGCGCGCGGCGCTGGAGTGCTGCCATAAGGGCTGGGGCGAGAGCATCATCATTGGTGTGGCGGGCGCTGGGCAAGAGATTGCAACACGGCCTTTCCAACTGGTCACCGGGCGTGTGTGGCGCGGCTCGGCCTTTGGCGGGGTGAAGGGGCGCACGCAACTGCCAGGCATGGTAGAGCAGGCGATGACTGGCGAGATAGAGCTTGACCCGTTTGTCACACACACTA
>JANOSN010000182.1:0-3714 GCA_031415895.1 Polaromonas sp.
GAGGCCGCTAAGGTAGCTGCTACAGCGGCCGCAGCGTCAGCCGCCGCAGCGGGTGTAAGCGCGCCAACTGCTGGGGCATCCAGCGGCGCACCTGCGGGCGCGGGCGCTGCGCCTGCTCCTCAGCCGCCCGTGTTTGTAGACGGCAAACGCTTGGTGTCGCAGCGCGTAGAAGTAAAAATTGGCATTCGCCGCCCCGGTCGCGTAGAGCTGACCGACGGTGTGCAAGAGGGTGACACCGTGGTGGTGGCAGGCCAGCAGCGGCTGCAGCGCGATAACAGCCCCGTGCGTATCATCGAGCTGGGCCGTGCGGGTGGCGCCCCTGCTGCCCCTGCTGCGCCCGCTAGTCGTTAATTAGTCCATGTTATTTTCATTCACTCAGTAGGAGCGCACCATGCAACTGCCAGAGATATCCATCCGTCGCCCGGTGTTCGCCACTGTGCTGTCCCTGTTGATTTTGCTAATCGGGTATGTGTCGTTCACCAAGCTGTCGGTGCGCGAATATCCCAAGATCGACGAGCCCAACGTGACGGTAGAAACACGCTACCGAGGAGCCTCTAGCGAGGTGGTCGAGGCGCAGGTTACCAAGGTGCTAGAAGACTCGCTGGCAGGCATTGAAGGTGTCGACGTCATCACCTCAGTCAGCCGCCAAGAGCAAAGCCAAATTACGGTGCGCTTTGTGCTCAGCCGTGATGCAGACAGCGCCGCTGCTGATGTACGCGACAAAGTCAGCCGCGTGCGCCAGCGCCTGCCCAGTGACATTGATGAACCCGTCGTCGCCAAGATTGAAGCCGATGCACAACCCGTGATTTGGTTGGCCTTTAGCTCTGACACCCATAACGTATTGCAACTGTCCGACATGGCCAACCGCTTGGCCAAGCCCATGCTGCAAACCGCGCCCGGTGCGGCAGATGTGCGCGTGTTTGGCGAGCGCAAATACTCCATGCGCGTATGGATCGACCCTGACAAACTGGCCGCTTACCGCCTAACCGTTCAAGACGTAGAAGATGCCCTGCGCCGTTCGAACGTTGAAGTACCCGCAGGCCGCATTGAAAGCCGCCAACGCGAATTTAACGTTACCACTGCTACTGACTTACAGCGCCCCTCCGAGTTTGCCCAAGTGGTGATTCGCACCGTCAACGGCCAGCCCGTGCGCATTGGCGATGTAGCCCAAGTGCGCCAAGGCCCCGCGTCTGAGCGCACCGCTACGCGTCTGAACGGCAAAGACGCTATTACGCTGGGCGTGATCCGCAACGCCACTGCAAACCCGTTAGATTTGTCTGCTGGCGTGCGCGAGATGATCCCCAAGATCAAAGCCAATTTACCAGCCGGTGTAGAGATTGAGGTAGCCAACGACAACTCTGTGTTCATTGACCGTTCAATCAAAGCCGTGTTCACCACTATCTTAGAAGCTGTGGTGCTGGTGGCGCTGGTCATTTTTGTGTTTTTGCGCACCATTCGCGCGTCCATCATTCCGCTGGTCACCATTCCTGTGTCGTTGATTGGCAGCTTTGCGTTGATGGCACTGTTTGGCTTTTCGATCAACACACTCACACTGCTGGCCTTGGTGCTAGCCATTGGGCTGGTGGTGGACGATGCCATTGTGGTGCTAGAGAATATTTATCGCCACATTGAAGAAGGTAAAGCACCGCTAGAAGCGGCCATTATTGGCGCTAAAGAAATTGGCTTTGCCGTAGTAGCCATGACGCTGACTTTGGCTGCCGTTTATGCCCCGCTGGCGTTTGCGCCAGGGCGCACCGGGCGGCTGTTTGCTGAGTTTGCTTTGGCACTGGCGGGCTCAGTTATCGTATCGGGTTTTGTAGCGCTCACCTTGTCGCCGATGATGTGCTCTAAGCTGCTAAAACATAACCCCAACCCATGGTTTTTTGACCGCTGGATTGAGCGCGGCTTGCAAGCGATTACGCGCGGCTACGCCAAGCTGCTGGGCTGGAGCTTAAAAGTGCGTTGGCTGGTGGTGCTGATCATGCTGGGCTCAGCCGTGGGCACCTGGGCGCTGCTGGCTGACATGAAGCGCGAGTTAGCCCCGATGGAAGACCGTGGAGTGATTTTGACCAACGTTAACGCCCCCGACGGTGCCACGCTAGACTACACCGGTAAATACGCCCAAGCCATTGAACGCATCGGCATGCAGTACAAAGAGTTTGACCGCATCTTTACCGTCACGGGCAACCCCACTGTGGCGCAGGCAATTGTGTTTTACCGCGCGGTACCGTGGGAAGAGCGTACCAAAAAAACCACCGACATCGCCCGTGAAGTAGCCGGGCGCATTGGCAGCTTGCCCGGTGTTACCGCGTTTCCCATCACGCCGCCATCGCTGGGCCAAGGCTTTAGAGAACGGCCCATTAACTACGTGATCGTCACCTCAGACAGCTACCAAAACCTAAGCCAAACGGTACGCGCTTTTCAAGACGAGTTGGCCAAGAATCCCGGTTTTGTTCAAGTAGACACCGACCTGCGCCTGAATAAACCTGAAATCAAAATGGAAGTGGACCGCGAGAAAGCTGCTGACCTAGGTGTAAGCGTTGACGTAGTAGCCCGTGCAGTAGAAACTATGCTGGGCGGCCGCAACGTGACGCGCTACAAACGCGAAGGCGAGCAATACGACGTGATTGTGCAAACCAACTCCAGCGAGCGCGATACGCCGGATGATATTGAACGCATGTTTGTACGCGGCAAAAACGACCAAATGATCCCACTGTCGGCGCTGATCAAACTGCGTGAGGTAGTGGTGCCGCGCGACCTGAACCATTTTGGCCAACGCCGTTCAGCATCGATCACCGCCAACTTGTCCCCCGAATATTCACTAGGCCAAGCCTTGGACTTTATGGACGCTACAGCCAAAAAAGTGCTCAAGCCCGGCTACGCCACTGACCTAGCAGGCCAAAGCCGCGAGTTTCGCAATGCATCAGGTTCGCTGGCGATTGTGTTTGCTATGGCCCTGCTGTTTATTTACTTGGTCCTTGCGGCCCAGTTTGAAAGCTTTGTTGACCCGTTCATCATCATGCTGAGCGTGCCACTGTCGATGGTGGGTGCACTGGCTGCGCTGCAATGGAGCGGTGGCACACTGAACGTGTTCAGTCAAATTGGGTTGATCACGCTGGTGGGGCTGATCACCAAACACGGCATTTTGATTGTGGAGTTTGCCAACCAGCTGCGAGAGCAGGGCGTAGCTACGCTAGAAGCTGTACAGCGGTCAGCTTCGCAACGCCTGCGGCCGATTTTGATGACCACGGGTGCGATGGTGTTAGGTGCTTTACCGTTGGCTTTGGCTACGGGCGCAGGCGCTGAAAGCCGCCAGCAAATCGGCTGGGTGATTGTGGGCGGCATGTCTTTGGGTACTTTGCTAACCATCTTTGTGGTGCCAACGATGTACACCTTGCTAGCCCGCAAAAAAGCACCGGGTGCGATCAAAGAAGTAGTCGCAGCTGATGACAGTCACGCTGCACCGCACGCTACTGCGGCTTACGCTAATGCTGCACTGCCTGCGCAGGCTGAGGTATTGGTGAAGTAATCTTACGTCATTAACTCACTATGAATTTGATAGCTGTCTGAGTAATGAATGCTTGGACTATCGACACTTTCTATTGGTAAACCGTACTGTTTTGATGCTTTTACGCTCTTTGCTCTGCTACTCGTTCTGTTTCGTTGTTGTGGAACGCGGCCTGCTGCGCCGCAGGGCTATCGCCACCCGAACCA
>JANOSN010000183.1:0-4262 GCA_031415895.1 Polaromonas sp.
GTGAAATCCAGTGCCCCACACATACTTGGCGGCTTCAGGGTCAGCGAACATCACGCTTGCACGTTCAACCATGAGGGCAACATGTGTAGCGCGCCTATCATTGTTGACACCGCGCACGATGCACTGCTGCATCAAAGCTCGTTCTACTACCTGGGTCATTTTTCGCGCTTCATTCAGCCAGGCGCGCAGCGTGTGTTGTGCGCTGCAACGCGGCAAAGCCTGGAAACCACGGCTTTTATCAATCAGGATGGTTCCGTCGCTGTTATTGCCATGAACCGCACAGAACAAGCCATTGCTTTCAAACTCAACGCGAACGGCCAGCAGGCATTGACAGAGTTGCCTGCTCGATCTATCGCTACCTATTTGATTACGCTTTGAGTAGCCTATATCTAAGCCAACAAACTGCCATCGGCGTTAAACAGCATTGTCCGAGACGCGTCAGGGTTTAGGCTCACGGGTTGCCCAGCTTGTAACCCATGCTGATCGGCACCGACCTTGGCGCACAGCAGCTCAGTGATACCGTCCACACGCAAATGGGCAATCGATGCATCGCCCAGTTGCTCCACCAAGACTACATCGGCGGCAATGCCCGTACCATCAGCCGCAACATGCAAATGCTCAGGTCTCAACCCGATGCGTTGACAACTTGTGGGGGCCTGCCCTGCTAGCAATTGCCATAGGGCATGGTGCGCAAGTGTTGCGCTAGTAGCTAACGGTCGAGCTATCAAGTTGATACGCGGCGCGCCTATGAAACTGGCGACAAACTCGTTGGCTGGGTGGTGATACAGTGCCATCGGTGCACCCAGCTGTTCGATCATTCCCTTGTTGAAGACGGCAATGCGTGTGCCCAAAGTCATAGCCTCCACTTGATCGTGTGTTACGTAAATCATCGTGGTTCCCAGCTCTTTGTGCAGTCTGGATAATTCAATACGCATGTTCACACGTAAGGCTGCATCGAGGTTCGATAAGGGCTCGTCAAATAAGAACACTTTGGGTTTTCTGACAATGGCGCGCCCGATGGCTACGCGCTGGCGCTGTCCTCCAGACAGCTCTTTGGGGTAACGCCCCAGCAGCTCAGTGATTTTTAGAATCTCTGCCGCGCGGTGGACTTGCTCGCTGCGCTGCTTTGGTGCCATGCCTGCCATCTTTAACGCAAAGCCCATGTTGTTTTCAACAGTCATGTGAGGGTATAAAGCGTAGCTTTGAAACACCATGGCTGCGCCTCTGTCAGCGGGGTGCTGATCGTTTGCAAGCACGCCATCAATTAGCAGATCTCCTTGAGTGACACTTTCTAAGCCCGCAATCATGCGCAGCATGGTGGATTTGCCGCAACCTGAGGGTCCTACAAACACCATAAACTCGCCATCGGCTACCTCAAGGTCAACGCCTTTAATGACATCTACCGATCCATAGCTTTTGCGCACACCACGCAATGAAACTTGGCCCATATCAAGCCCCTTTGGTTACCAATTCACGCTCTGAGTGCGCTGCATTGGGGTTAGCTATTGCACGCATTTCACGAGCATCGTTTTGGTTTTCGAGAAAACTCTGGTACCACAAAGCACTGTCTTTGAGTGTGCGTTTTTGTGTCGCAAAATCTACATGCACGATACCAAAGCGCTTCTCATACCCAAAAGCCCACTCAAAGTTATCCATCAGGCTCCACACCATATACCCGGCCATATTGACACCCTGGCGCATAGCCTGCGCAACCGCAGCGATGTGACGTAGCAAATAGTTGGTGCGCTCTGCATCGTGTACTTGCCCGTTCACCAGCCTATCTTTAAAAGCGCCACCGTTTTCAGTGACGTAAAGCGGCGGCACAGGGTAATCGCGGTGCAGGCGAAGCAATAACTCGGTTAAACCTTCGGGATAAATCTCCCAGCCCATATCTGTAATAGCTAGTCCACCGTGTTTCACATCCCATGGGCCTTGCGCACTGATCACCGAGCGCGAGTAGTAGTTCAGACCTAAATAGTCCATCGGCGTAGCAATGGCTTGCATATCACCAGGTAATATATCAGGGGCATCTGCGCCTAGATAGTCGATCACATCTTGAGGATAGGTACCCTTGAACAAAGGGTCCATATACCAGCGTAGCAAACGGCCATCTTCTAAATGCGTTTGGGCCATATCTTCAGGCGCGTTGGTAGCGGAGTGCATGGGCGAGAGGTTGAGCACAATACCTAGCTTGGCTTTGCAGCCCTGCGCGCGCATGGCCTGCAGCGCTAGGCCGTGGCTGAGCATGAGGTGGTGTGACACCTGCATGGCTATCGCTCTGTTTTTGACTCCGGGAGCAAACACGCCTGTCTCATGACCCAGCACAGACATCACCCAAGGCTCGTTATGGGTGGTGATGGCAGCCACCCGGTCACCTAATCGTGCAGCAATGCCAACAGCATACTCTACAAACAATTGGACAGTATTGCGGTTGTGCCAGCCGCCATAGGTTTGCAATGCATCGGGCATATCCCAGTGGTTGAGTGTGAGGTGGGGCTGTATGCCGCGAAGCAGCAGCCCATCGACCAATCGGTCATAAAACGCCATACCCGCTTCGTTCCATTCCCCATCGCCTGTAGGACGTACACGGGGCCATGCTATAGAGAATCGGTAAGCATCGACACCCAGCCCAGCTATCAGATCAAGATCGTCATCAAGGCGATGGTAATGATCACAAGCTTTGTCGCCGTTGCTTTTGTCAGCAATGGCACCGGGGACACGGCAAAAGCTATCCCATATAGAAGGCCCTTTACCGTCAATGGCAGCTGCACCTTCAATTTGAAATGCACTAGTGGCCACGCCCCATACGAAGTCCGAAGGAAATTCTTTGGCCAGTTCAGTAAATTTAAGAGGAGTCATAATTTTTTTAAGCAACTACTTAACAGCTCCAGCTGTTAATCCAGAGATCAACTGGCGCGAAGAGATAATGAAAAGCACCATCAAAGGCAGGGTGGCAATGGCCGACCCTGTCATGAGTGCGCCCCATTCGGTGTTAACTGGGCTTTGCAGGCTGCGCAGAGCTAATGGGAGGGTGTACATATCGGGCGAGCGCATGACGACTAAGGGTCCAATAAAGTTGTTCCAGGAGGCAATAAAAGTGATCAAGCCTAATGTACCTAGCGCGGGCTTCAATAGTGGCAGCACAATTCGCCAAAAAATACCGATCTCACTGCAACCATCCATGCGCGCAGCTTCTATCAGGTCTTTAGGAATGGCACTAGCGATGAATTGGCGCATTAAAAAAATACCGAAAGCACTGGCTGCACCGGGTATGTACAGTGCGCGGGGCTGGTCAATCCAGCCCAATAAATCCATGATCATAAAAGTCGGAATCATGTTCATGAAGGAGGGCAATAGCATCGTCCCCATCACTAAGCCAAAGAGTGCATTTTTGTATTTGAATTCAAATTGCGCAAAGGCATAACCGCCCATCGAGCAAAACAGCAGGGTTAGCACCGTTGAGGCAATGGCCACATACAGGCTCCAGCCTAAGTTGCGCCAAAATGGCATGCGATCTGTGAGTATTTTCAGGTTGGTAAGGAAGTCATCGCCAAAAAACAGTGGCGGAGGGAGGCTAAATATCTCAGTGCGCGAGTGTGAGGCAAACACGAACATGAAATAAAACGGCATTAGCATGACTAGTGCGCCCATGCCCACCGCGCCATAGGCTACCCACAGGGTTAGTCGATCTGGTTTCGATGTCATGGATGGGTCTCCACGCTTTTAGTCGATGGGCCGCGCGGGGCAAATGCTTTGTTAGTTAACCAAGTCAATAGGGCTACAACGATAAACAGCAACCACGACATAGCACTGGCTGCGCCAAAATCATTAAAGTCAAATGCTGTACGGTATAGATAAATGGCCGTAGTCATGCCCGCTTGGTCGGTGCCACCGCGACCACCGGTCAGGATGAATGGCTCTTCAAACAATTGGAGCCCACCAATCACACTGAGTGTTACACCAAAGAAAATCATCGGTTTAAGACTGGGCAGTGTGATATAAAAAAACTGTTGAAAGCGCCCGGCACCGTCCATAGTGGCGGCCTCATAAATGTCGCCAGGAATAGTCTGTAATGCAGCCAAATACAGCACCACGTTAAAGCCTACGTAGCGCCAAAACACAATCATTGAAATGGCTGGCTTGATGTTGCCAGGCTCGTTTAACCAATCCACCGGGCTTTGTGGAAACAGCCAGCCTATACCCGGCAGCTGCGCCAGCGCTTTAAGGGCCGCATTGATCAGGCCAAAGTCTGTGGTAAACAG
>JANOSN010000184.1:0-1485 GCA_031415895.1 Polaromonas sp.
CAAGCTAACCGGCTACCCCGGCAACTTTGCCGCCTATGTGCTGCAAAAAGCCGAGCAAATGGCGCAAGAAGCCGTGATATTTGCCAAAGCCGACAAGCTGCTGGCGCAAGAAGAGGTGTGGATACGCAAAGGCGTAGAAGCCCGCCGCACCCGCGCCACCGCCCGCATTAACCGCTTGGGCGAGCTGCGCACCAACCACGCCGAGCGGCGCAACGCGCTAGGCCGCGTAAAACTGGACCTGGACGTAGGCGAGCGCGGCGGCAAACTGGTGAGCGAGCTGACCGATGCTGGAAAAAAGTTTGGCGACAAAACCATTGTGCACAACTTCACCAGCACTATCATGCGCGGCGACAAAGTGGGCATTTTGGGCCCCAACGGCGCTGGCAAGACCACGCTGTTGAAGATGATTTTGGGCGAATTGCAGCCCGACAGCGGCAAAGTTCGCCAAGGTGCCAACCTGCAAGTGGCCTACTTTGACCAAATGCGCGACAAGCTCAATTTGGATGCCACGCTGGAAGACTTTATCAGCCCCGGTAGCGAATGGATTGAGATTAACGGTGCACGCAAACATGTTAAAAGCTACCTGGCTGACTTTTTGTTCAGCCCCGCCCGCGCGGGCAGCCCGGTGCGGTCACTCAGCGGCGGTGAGCGCAACCGCTTACTTCTAGCCCGTCTGTTTGCACGCCCTGCCAACGTGCTGGTGCTAGACGAACCCACCAATGACCTAGACATCGACACGCTAGAACTATTAGAAGAGATGCTACAAGACTACCCCGGCACCGTATTTTTGGTCAGCCACGACCGCGCGTTTGTCGACAACGTGGTGACCAGCATCATTGCCTGGGAAGGCGGGCCCAACAAAGCCGGCTTTTGGCGAGAATACGAAGGCAGCGTGCAAGACTGGCTCACCCAGCGCGCGCGCAGTGCCCAAATAGCGTCAAGCAACAAAAATAGTGATAAAAACAGCTCTAAGTCCAAGGATCTATTGATCAAACAGCTATCAAATTCAGAGCATGCAGTGGCAAACCAAACTTTGGCACCTGTGGCGCAAGAGTCGGTAAATACGGCGGTTGGTTCTACAGACTTGGGCAATGCTGGCGAGTCTGCTGCTGCAGCTGCAGCGCCACGTAAAAAGCTAAGCTACAAAGAACAGCGTGAGCTAGACGGCTTACCGCAGCGCATAGCCAGCTTAGAAGAAGAACAGAAAATCATTCAAGGCCAGTTAGCCGATGGCAGTCTGTACGTAAGCGACAACGCGCGGGCACTGCAGATAGCGCAGCGTGAAGCGGCGATCGAAACCGAGCTGTTGCAGGCGCTGGAACGATGGGAAGTATTGGGAAGTTAATTGCTAAATGCTATTAATTTCATAGCCGTTTGAGCAGTAAATTCTTGGACTACAAGCATATTTCGTTGGAAAATCGTGCTGTTTTAGTACTTTGACCTGTTCTTTGTACTGGGACGCGATCTGATATGGCGTGTGCCCCA
>JANOSN010000185.1:0-5271 GCA_031415895.1 Polaromonas sp.
CAAGCGCCTCGGCGGGCACAGGGCTGATGTTTCGTCTCCGGCCCTTTAAATGCAAGCACGGTCGCCAGTAGACTCAAGCCTGCCTGTACAGTGAATTTCAGAGTAATCAAATAATGTCCCATCCCACTTTCGACTACATCATCATCGGCGGCGGTACCGCAGGCTGCTTGCTGGCCAACCGCTTGAGCCGCGATAAAACTAAGCGCGTACTGCTGATTGAAGCAGGCCGCAAAGATGATTACCACTGGATTCATATTCCGGTGGGTTATCTGTATTGCATCGGTAACCCGCGCACCGACTGGCTGTACAAAACCGAGGCCGACAAAGGCCTTAACGGCAGGCAGCTGGGCTACCCGCGCGGCAAAGTGCTGGGCGGTTGCAGCAGTATCAATGGCATGATTTATATGCGCGGCCAAGCGCGTGACTACGACCAGTGGGCGCAGATCACAGGCGATGATGCATGGACTTGGGACAACTGCCTGCCTGATTTTATGGCGCATGAAGATCACTATGGATTTAATAGCGAACTAAGCAATAAAGACGTGGACTACAAGCGTTTTCATGCCCAAAATACCCGTAAAGAGCAAGCTAGTAGCAAAGGCTTGGTAGACCGCGGTATAGGTGGCGAATGGCGCGTTGAAAAGCAGCGCCTGAGCTGGGATATTTTGGATGCTTTTGCCCAAGCCGCCACGCAAGCAGGCATACCCGCCACCGCAGACTTTAACCGTGGCAACAACGAGGGCGTGGGCTATTTTGAAGTTAACCAAAAAAATGGTTTCAGATGGAACACGGCCAAAGCATTCTTGCGGCCCCAGTGCTACGGACGACCTAACTTTGAACTGTGGAACGCAGCCCAAGTAGCGCGTTTGATCATCGAGAAAGCCGTAGATGGCAGCCAGCGCTGCGCTGGCGTGCAGGTGTGGGACGGCCACGAGATGGTGACGGCGGTAGCCAACGTTGAAGTAATTTTGAGCGCTGGCAGCATTGGCAGCCCGCAAATTTTGCAGCTCTCAGGTATTGGCCCGGCTGCGCTGCTGCAAGAACGCGGTGTGCCCGTGGTGGTAGATGCGCCAGGCGTGGGCGCTAACCTGCAAGACCATTTGCAAATCCGTGCAGTCTACAAAGTGCAAGGCGTGAAAACGCTCAATACACTGGCCAACTCATGGTGGGGCAAAGCGAAAATTGGTTTGGAATATGCCTACAAGCAAACTGGCCCTATGAGCATGGCCCCCAGCCAATTAGGTGCCTTCACGCGCAGCAGCCCCGACCAACCGTATCCCAACATTGAATACCATGTGCAGCCACTCAGCTTGGATGCGTTTGGCCAACCTTTGCACAAATTTCCGGCGTTCACGGCCAGTGTGTGCAATTTGAATCCGACCAGTCGAGGCACGGTCAACATCACATCCAATAAGTTTGAAGACGCGCCGGCCATTGCACCTAACTACTTAAGCACTGCAGAAGACCGCAAAGTAGCCGCCGACAGCCTGCGCGTGACGCGCAAGATTGTCAGCCAAAGTGCACTGGCTAAATACCAACCGCAAGAATACAAGCCCGGCGTGCAGTTTGAAAGCGACGAAGATTTAGCCAAGCTGGCGGGCGACATTGCTACAACGATTTTTCACCCAGTAGGTACCGCCAAAATGGGCGCAGCCAGTGACCCAATGGCCGTGGTTGACTCACACCTGCGTGTGCGTGACGGGCGCGGCGGCTTGATCAAAGGCCTGCGCGTAGTAGATGCCAGCGTGATGCCGCTTATCACCAGCGGCAACACCAACAGCCCCACCTTGATGATGGCCGAGAAGGCGGCGCGCTGGATTCTTCAAGGCGAATAATACAAGCCGGTTTAAAGACGAAATACTGGTTTGTTTTTGCAAACCAAGGTTTCAAGGGTAGTCACCAAAGGGAAAATCCCGATGCCCAACCTAAGTGCATAAAACTATATTGGTGGTACTTGAGTTCGGCATGCCGAACACGAGGGCTTGAGGAGACAATTAGATGACACGCAGCCAACCGCCTGTGTGCCGCATCCCTTAAAGGCCAGCCTAACCGGCTGGCCTTTTTGTTGGGCGTTTTTGTTGTGCCTTTAGTCCATGACATCAACGCACAATTTTTACGGATGGTTTAGGGCTTGTCGCCACAGTTGAGGATAAAAATGCGGGTGCTGTGCTGGTCGACGCCACCACGGAGGGCGTAGTCGACCAAGTGGCAGTGGATGCCCCCACTGTGACAAATGGCCAAACCATCTCTTTGCCTACACGCGGTTTGCCAATGGGTGCGGAAGCTTTGCCTATTTGAACAGCGGCCATATCTTGTTCGCTGGGGTATTGGTCTAATAACCAGTAGTCAAATGCACGCCTGGCAATCGGCGCTGCATGTTCAGCACCAAAGCCTGCATTTTCTACAATCACGGCAATCGCAATTTGCGGCGCTTGTGCAGGCGCAAAGGCCATGTACAAGGCATGGTCGCGCTGGTGTTCTTCCAGCCTGCGGGCGTCGTATTTGTCTTTTTGGCCAATGCCCACGGCTTGGGCTGTGCCGGTTTTTCCGCCGCTTGCATAGCCTGCGCCAGCAAACACGCGCGCCGAGGTGCCCTCAGTGGTCACGCCTACCAAAGCGCGGTGTACGGCGGCTACATTCTCGCGCTTGTAGCCCAGGTCTTGCGGTGCCTCTGGTGGCACGGGGTTGCGCTCGCGCAGCAGCGAGTCTTGGGTGGCTATCACTAAGCGCGGTTTATGTTTAATGCCTGCATTGGCCAAAATAGCAGTGGCCTGCGTTAATTGCAGCATGGTAAATGCGTTGTAGCCTTGGCCAATGCCCAGCGATATCGTCTCGCCTGCATACCATTTCTTTTGCTCAGGTTTTTTATAGTTGCCACGCTTCCAGTCGGTGCTGGGCAAGATGCCGCGCACCTCACCATTGATATCAATACCCGTGAGCTGACCAAAGCCTAGAGGTTTCATAAAATCGTGCATCGCGTCTACCCCTAGCTCGTTAGCCAGCGAGTAGTAATACACATTGCTTGATTTCACAATGCTGCGGTACATATCGACTGCGCCCAACCCGCCGTCACCATGGCTGCGAAAGGTGTGGCCTGCAAAAGTCCATGAACCCGCATCGTTGATCACCGTGCCAGGTGTGCGCTTGCCATTTTCTAGCGCGGCCATAGCCATAAAAGGTTTATAGGTAGAGCCTGGTGGATAGGTACCGCGCAAGGCGCGGTTAAGCAGCGGCTTTTCTATCGACTCATTAAGCAAAGCCCAGTTTTCAGTGTCGATACCTTCGACAAATAAATTCGGGTCGAAGGTCGGTTTGCTCACAAAGGCCAGTACCTCACCATTGCGCGGGTCAATCGCCACCAACGCACCACGCCGATCACCAAACATTTCTTCCACCAAATGCTGCAGCTTGATGTCAATCGACAGTTGAATCGTATTGCCCGGAGACGCGGGGGTGCTGGCCAGCTTGCGCACTGCGCGGCCGCCAGCGGAGGTTTCCATTTCTTCGACTCCGGTCAGGCCGTGCAACTCGCGTTCAAAGCTTTGCTCCACGCCCAGTTTACCGATGTAGTCGGTGCCTTTGTAGTTGACCTGTTGCTCATCAGGCCAGTCTTCAATAGCTTCTTTCTCGCGCTGGTTAATGCGCCCAATATAGCCCACCACATGGCTGGCCAGCTCGCCATAGGGATAGTTGCGAAACAAGCGCGCTTTGATATCGACGCCATTAAAACGAAAGCGCTGCGCTGCAAATTTAGCTACTTCTTCATCCGTCAACCGTGTGCGGATAGGCAAAGACTCAAAATTTTTAGCTTCATCCATGAGCTTTTTAAAACGTTTGCGATCACGCGGGGTGATCTCGACAATCGCGTTCAGCTGCTCAATGGTGTCTTCCAGATTGCCAGCTTTGGAGGGTGTGATTTCTAGGGTGTAAGCAGAGTAATTGGTGGCCAAGATCATGCCATTGCGGTCCAAAATCAAGCCGCGGTTGGGCACGATGGGTACCACTGCAGTGCGGTTACTTTCGGCTTGCTCAGCCAGATCTTCATGGCGCACCACTTGCAGCCATATCAAGCGTGCCGTTAGCACACTAAAAGCCACCAACACCGCCACGCTGGCCACCAGCACGCGGCGGCGAAAGCGTACTAGCTCGGCTTCAACATTGCGTAGCTCGGTCATCATTCTGGTCGGTCATCATAGTGGTCGGTTGGCATCCGGGTCAGGTGCGCGGCGCTGCGGTGCGAGCAGCACAATGGACACTATAGGCCACAAAAAAGCCTCTAGCAGCGGCGCTAGCAATATGCCCACACCCGGCAAGGCCGCACCACTTAATAACCGTACCAAAATTTGCAGTGCGTGGGCTGTAACAAACAAAGGCAGCACCTGAACAGCCTGTGATGGCACGCTAAACCACAACAATCTGCGGTGCATAGCTACCGCTCCAAAACACATCACTGTGTAGCTCAATGCGTGCTGGCCCAGCAGGGCGCTTTGCTGTACGTCCATAAACAGGCCAAAGACAAATGCCACACCAATGCCAATGCGCCTTGGTTGGTGCACTACCCAAAACACCAACACCAAAGCCACTATATCGGGCACCCACACTTCACGCCCTACAGACGTGCTGATGACAAAATTCATCAGCAACGCCGCCAACAAGCTCACCCAAATAAACAGGGGCTTGGCGGGTAACAGCAGTTGCTGGCCTGAGCGCATGATCATTTCAGCGCCCTTTTCTTAGGTGCTACTACGGGGTCTGGTTTGGGTCTGTCAGGAATATTGGCTTGTACGGGGTCCAAGATCAACACATGTTTAGTGCTGTGGATTTGCGCCAAGGGCTGGCAGTAGATGCGTGCAAACCCAGAGTCTGCGCGGCGTTCAATTTTCTCAATACGCGCTACCGACAAACCCGCTGGGTACACACCGTCCACACCGCTGGTGGCTAGCACATCACCTTGCTGCACATCAGCGTTGCCCGCCATAAAGCGCAGCTCTAGGCTGCCGCCTTGGGTGCCTGGGTCGCCGTAGGCTACGCTACGTGCGCCAGTGCGGGTGTTCAGCACGGGGATGGCTTGGTCGCGGTCGATCACTAGCGTCACTTCACTCATCATGGGGTACACGCGCGTGACTTGCCCCAGCACGCCAGATTCGTCTATTACCGGAGAGCCAGCCTTGACGCCTTGGGCTAAGCCTTTGTCCACCACAATGCGCCTTGAAAAAGGGTCTGCCGTGTCGTATAAAACCTCGGCCGCTCGGGCGGGTGTGCTGGTTTGTT
>JANOSN010000186.1:0-6439 GCA_031415895.1 Polaromonas sp.
TGTCGGTCAGCAGCATCATCAGCCGGTCAATGCCGATGCCGCAGCCACCGGTGGGGGGCATGCCGTATTCAAGGGCGCGGACAAAGTCGTGGTCGTAGAACATGGCTTCGTCGTCGCCGCCGTCTTTGGCTGATACCTGGGCTTGAAAGCGTGCGGCTTGCTCTTCAGCGTCGTTCAGCTCGCTAAAGCCGTTGCCAAATTCACGGCCAGTGATGTACAGCTCAAAGCGCTCGGTGATTTCAGGGTTTTTGTCGTTGGCGCGGGCCAGCGGCGAGATTTCAGTAGGGTGCTCGCAAATAAAAGTGGGTTGCCACAGCTTGTCTTCGACGGTTTCTTCAAAGTACAGCACTTGCAGTGATGCAACGCTGCGTGCCGCCAGTTTGCCGGCATCTTCTTTGTGGCCCAGCTTGCGCACAGCGTTGATGAGCCATGTTTTGTCGTCTACCGCAACGCCTGTGTTGCCTGGTAATTGCTGTCCAGCATCGGTATGTTTGATGATGGCTTCACGGATGGACAGGCGTTCAAACGGTTGCGATAAATCTACTGCCTTGCCGCCGTAGCTAAGTTGCAAACTGCCTGTGGCTTTCAGTGCTACATCGCGTATCAAGGCCTCGGTGTAGCCCATCAAATCTTGGTAGTTCCAGTACGCTGCGTAAAACTCCATCATCGTAAATTCAGGGTTGTGGCGCACGCTGATGCCTTCGTTGCGGTAGCTGCGGTTGATCTCAAACACGCGGTCAAAGCCGCCCACAATCAAGCGCTTTAAATACAGCTCGGGTGCAATGCGCAAAAACATTTCTTGGTCTAGAGCGTTGTGGTGGGTGCTAAACGGTTTGGCGTTGGCACCGCCTGGGATGGGGTGCAACATGGGTGTTTCCACCTCTAAAAAGCCGTTATCCACCATGTAGTTACGAATGGAGGTAACGGCCTTGCTGCGGGCGCGAAAGCGCTCACGCGCTACCTCATCGGTGATCAAATCAACATAGCGCTGGCGGTATTTCACCTCTAAATCTGAAATGCCGTGAAACTTGTCGGGCAGGGGGCGCAGGCTTTTGGTTAGCAGGCGAATACTGGTGACCTTGATGGTGAGCTCGCCAGTTTTGGTTTTAAACAGCTTGCCTTCAGCGCCGATGATGTCGCCCAAGTCCCAGTGTTTAAAAACTTCGTAAGCTTCTTCGCCAAGGGCGTCTTTGCTCACGTACAGCTGGATGCGGCTTACGCCCTCTAGCCCGGCAGAGCCGTCTTGCAGTGTGGCAAAGCTGGCCTTGCCCATCACGCGCTTGAGCACCATGCGGCCCGCCACGCTGGCGGGTTGCACGGCATCATCGCTGCCGGGCATGTCGATAGCGCCATATTTCGCATGCAGATCAGCCGCGCTGTCTGAGGGTTTGAAGTCGTTAGGAAAAGCCACTGCACCTCCGCTGGCCTGCACAGCGCGAATCGCTTGCAATTTACTGCGGCGCTCAGCGATGAGCTTGTTTTCATCTTGGGGTTCGGGGGTGGCGGCTGCAGGAGCGGCGGTGGTCGTTGTGTTCATAAGTGCTATTTTAAGTGGCTAGCGTTGCCGTATTGCCGCAATCGCGGCATTGGGGGCTAGCAATTGGCTTGCGATTGGCTACCGACGGGCTAAAAAATGTGCTGCTGTAGCCTGTAAACCATCTTCCAACGACCAGGGGGGTGTCCAGCCCAATGTGGCCCGCGTGTGGCTTATATCGACAGCCAAATTGCCGCACAGGCGCTGCGCCATGCCCCCGCGCCCTAGAAGGCGTAGCGACCCTTCTAGCAAAGCTTGGGGCACAGGCCATAAGCGGGCTTTGACGTGCAAGGCTGCAGCCATGGCCTGCAGTAGTTCGGTGGTGGTCACATCGTGCCCATCGCTGGCTAAAAATGTTTGGTTGGCGGCGGCCCGGTGGGTGATGCATTGCTCTAATAAATCTACCAAATTGCCCAGACCAATCAAACTGCGTTGATTGTAGACAGCACCTAATGGCAACGGAATGCCGCGTTGCAACCAGCGCATCATGCTTAAAAAATTGGCCTTAACGCCTGGACCATAGACCAAAGGTGGGCGCACGATGACGACTTGCATGCCTGTTTGGGCGGCGATAACTTTTAAGCCCTGTTCGGCCTCGAATTTGCTCATGCCGTAAGGGTCCAAGGGCTGCACAACGTCATCGGGCCTAAAAGCTTTATCAGCGGGCGAAAACTCACCATGCACTTTAACGGAGCTTAAAAAAACAAACCGCTTCACACCTGCATGCGCAGCTGCGCGCGCCAGTGCCAGCGTGGCATCACGGTTGACTTGCCTGTAGGTGGCCAAAGGGTCAGCTGCAGTCTCACGCACTTGGTGCACACGTGCTGCGCAGTGCAACACGGCATGGCAGCCCTGTAATGCATCTGTAAACCCTGAAATATCAGTCAAATCGGCCTGTAGTCCAAGTATTTGTTGCTCGGGCAGCTCACTATTTAATAGCAAATCGGCTTGCACGCGGGTGCGCACCTGCCCCAGCACGTGGTGGCTTCGCGCTAGGTGGCGTGCGGCTGCATTGCCTACAAAGCCGTTGGCGCCCGTGACCAGTAGCTTCATGCGCTGTGGCCCATGGCCTGCTGGTAAGCTGCCAGCGTCTTGGTGCGCAGGGCAGGCAGCGAGAACTCTGACTGCGCCCTTTGCAGTGCCTGCTGGCCCAGCCGCGTGCGCAAGGCTTCGTCAGCTAGTAGGCGCTGCAAGGCTTGCGCCAGTTCATCCACATTGCTGGGCGTAACGGTGTAACCCGAGACGCCATCTTGATTGACAAAATCTACCCCGTTGTTCAGCTTGGTGCTGACTACAGGCTTGGCGCACGCCATGGCTTCGACTTGCACAATGCCGAACGCTTCGGCTTGGTTGACTGCAGGCAGGCAAAACACATCGCAAGCTTGAAAGTAGCTGGGTAAATCAGCCTCAGAAATCATGCCAGTAAAGTGAATGCGGGCCGCAGCTGGGGAGAGTGCAGCGAGCGCTTTCCACTCATTACTTAACGGCCCTTCACCACCTATCACTAGCTGTGTATCTGCAGGCAGCTGCGCCATGGCTTTGATCAGCACATCAAAGCCTTTGTAATGCACATGTCTGCCAAGTGCAAAGATGATCTTGCCCGGGTATTGGCAGCGCAGTACGGCGGCGTTGGCTTGTGGTTGGGCATAGTGGACTAAGTCAAAGCCAAACGGCACAACATGCAATTTGTCTTTTAAATGGGGCGCAGTCAGCTCACTTGAACTTTTAATGTGCGCAGGCGTGGCCGCAATGATGGCACCTGCATTGCGTAAAGCAGCAGTTTGAAAAGGCCGGTAAAAAGTCAATAAGGCTTTTTGGCGAATGATGTCGGCATGCCATGTCATCACACGGGGTACCTGGGCGGGCACAGCCCAAGAGGCTATGTGCGACATAGGATCGGGCATGTGCAAATGCACCAAATCAAAAGGTTTTTCGCGGTGCAATTGTCGCGCTTTGGCAATTAAGCCCGGTGACAAGGCCAGTGAGCCATCCACATTCCAGCTAGGGGTGCGTATGAGCGGATAGCCGTGCAGCTTGCCCTCAAAAGCCTTGGTATCGCGGCTGGGTACCAAATGCACATAGTCGATGTTGCCTTGCATGGCGCGAAACAGGTGATCCACATGCGTTTGCATGCCCCCTGGGATGTCATCAAAAAAGCGGCCAAAACACAAAACACGCAGCATGCAGTTGAACTCCAATCGGGCCTATGGTACCATTCGTTCACGCCATGAACACAACAGACCTACAGCACGATATTCGCACTCTAGAGGTGCTGCAGCAGCAGCCCACGCTAAGCCAGCGCGAGCTAGCTTTAGTGCTTGGGGTTAGCTTGGGCAAAGCCAACTATTGCTTGCGGGCTTTACTAGCCAAAGGTTTGCTCAAGGCGCAAAATTTTAAAAACAGCAAAAACAAATTAGCCTACGCCTACACTTTGACACCTGCAGGTGTGGCAGCTAGAGCAGAGCTGACGGCAGAGTTTTTGCGCGTGAAGGTGATGGAATATGAACGCCTGTCCATAGAAATAGCGCAACTTAAAGCGGCCCAACTGGAGCAGCAGACCTATGTTGACCAACCAGCTGTGGGGCATTTGCCATGATGCAGGTGCTACCCGTCATTTTGTGCGGAGGCTCAGGCTCGCGCTTATGGCCGCTGTCACGTGCAGGTTTTCCAAAGCAGTTTTTAGCTTTGACGGGCAAAGACAGCTTATTTCAATTGGCGGCTTTGCGCTTGAATGCTTTGGCAAATCAAAGCATCTCCATCACACGCAGCCTGATTGTTACCAACGAAGAACATCGCTTTTTAGCGCAAGAACAATTGCGTGAACTTGCCACCTTGCAAGCCAGCTTCTTATTAGAGCCCGCAGCACGCAATACCGCTGCAGCCTTGACGCTGGCTGCACTGGAGGCCCTAGAGGGCGGTGCCGACCCTATTTTGGTGGCTAGTCCGGCAGACCAAAACATTGGCGATGAGGCTGCCTATGCACATAGCGTTCGGCAAGCAATAACATTAGCCAACGCAGGTGGGGTGGTGATATTAGGAATTCCACCCGATCGGCCAGAGACAGGCTATGGGTATATTCAATTTGACAAGAATATTGAAAAATCAGGGCAGGCCGAGGGGCATCGCGTTGTCAAGTTTGTAGAAAAGCCCACATTGGCGGTAGCGCAAACCTACCTGGTATCTGGTGACTTTGCGTGGAACAGTGGCATGTTTGTTCTCAAGGCCAGCACTTGGCTCAAAGCACTGGGTCAATTTCGCCCCGATATTTTGCAGGCCTGCCAGGTGGCATGGCGCGGCAAAACTAGCGATAGTTTGCAATTCAGCGGTCATGCGTTCAGCTTTGTACGTCCTGATGCGCAAGCCTTTGCAAAAGTACCCCCAGATTCCGTAGATTACGCCGTACTAGAAAAATGCCCCGGTTCAGCTTTTGATATCCACATGGTGCCTCTGCTGGCAGGTTGGAGCGATTTGGGTGCATGGGATGCCGTGTGGCAAGCAGGCCAGGCCGATGCGCTAGGCAATGTCTGCCATGGTGATGTGATGATGGAAGACGCTAGCAACACCTACGTGCATGCTAGTAGCCGCTTGGTTACTGCAGTGGGTGTGAAAGACTTAGTTATTGTAGAGACGGCAGATGCCGTGCTGGTGGTAGATAAAGCCCACAGCCAACAAGTTAAGTAAATTGTGACCCGACTTGAGCTCTCCAACCGCAAAGAGCAAAATCTGCATCGCAAAGTCCACCGCCCCTGGGGTTGGTACGACAGCCTGGACGAAGGCGAGCGCTTTAAGGTAAAGCGTATTTTGGTCAAGCCTGGCGCCAGCCTGAGTCTGCAAAAACACCAGCACCGCGCTGAGCATTGGATTGTGGTGAAGGGGACAGCTGAGGTGACTTGCGGCGACAAGGTGACGGTGTTGTCTGAGAATCAATCGACTTATATCCCGCTGGGTGAAACTCACCGATTGGCTAATAAAGATAATACTGATCTGGAAATAATTGAAGTCCAGTCGGGCGGTTATCTAGGAGAAGACGATATTATTCGACTACAAGATACCTACGGAAGAGCACCTACATGAAAGCGGTCATACTAGCAGGGGGTTTGGGCACTAGAATTTCTGAGGAGACGCACCTCAAACCTAAGCCTATGATTGAAGTAGGTGGTAAACCCATTCTGTGGCACATCATGAAGATGTATTCACACCATGGCATCCAGGATTTCGTGATCTGCTGCGGCTACAAAGGTTATCTGATCAAGGAGTATTTTGCCAATTACTTTTTGCACATGTCAGATGTCACTTTTGACATGTCCAAAAATAGTATGGAAGTTCACCAAAGAAATGCCGAGCCTTGGCGAGTGACTTTGGTGGACACAGGTGACGACACCATGACGGGCGGTCGCTTAAAGCGTGTGCAATCTTACTTGGTGCAGGACAGCGAATTTTGCTTTACTTATGGTGACGGAGTCTCGGATGTCAATATCCGCCAATTGATTGAATTTCACCGCAAGCACGGCAAGCTCGCTAGCCTTACCGCTGTCTATCCCCCGGGGCGATTCGGCGCGCTAGACCTCGATGCCAACTCGCAGGTGCAATCGTTTGTGGAAAAGCCCAAAGGTGATGGTGGTATGGTAAACGGCGGCTTCTTCGTTCTGTCACCCAAGGTAATAGATCTCATTGATGATGATCAATGCATTTGGGAGCGCAAGCCCTTGGAAACGTTGGCAACTCAGGGCAATTTGTTGGCATACCAACACACTGGTTTTTGGCAACCTATGGATACGCTTCGCGATAAATTATCGCTAGAAGAAATGTGGTTGACGTCTAAGGCACCTTGGAAGGTCTGGTTGTGAACCCCGCATTCTGGCGAGATAAACGCGTATTACTGACAGGACACACCGGTTTCAAAGG
>JANOSN010000187.1:0-1213 GCA_031415895.1 Polaromonas sp.
TGGCGCAGCGCCTCGTTGAGTGATTTGTAGCTGTCGCTGAGGTCCACATACTTGCCCACCATGGCAATATCGACTTCGCTCTTGGGGTGCTCTACCTCGTACACCAGACTGTCCCAGCGCTCCAAGTTGGCCGCTTTGGTGGTCAGGCGCAGTTTGTCACAGATCAAATCGTCCAGGCCTTGCTCGTGCAGCATGCGGGGCACTTTGTAGATGGTGTCTACGTCCCACATGCTGATCACGCCTTCGGGCTGCACATTGGTAAACAGCGATATTTTTTCGGCCTCGTCCGAGGGAATGGCGCGGTCGGCACGGCACAAGAGCGCATCCGGCTGGATACCGATCTCGCGCAGTTTTTGCACCGTGTGCTGGGTAGGCTTGGTTTTGAGTTCGCCTGCGGCTTTGATAAAAGGCACGTAGGTGAGGTGCACAAAAGCGGTGTTGCCTGCACCGCCGCGCAAGCTCATTTGGCGCACGGCTTCTAAAAACGGCAGCGATTCAATATCGCCCACCGTGCCGCCAATCTCTACAATCGCTACGTCTACGCCTACCGCGCCGCGTTTGACATATTCTTGAATCTCGTTGGTAATGTGCGGAATGACCTGCACAGTTTTGCCCAAATAGTCACCACGGCGTTCTTTGTCCAGCACCGATTGGTAAATCTGCCCGGTGGTGAAGTTATTGGACTTCTTCATGCGGGTGTTGATAAACCGCTCGTAGTGGCCCAGGTCAAGGTCAGTCTCTGCGCCGTCGTCGGTGACAAACACCTCGCCGTGCTGCAGCGGTGACATGGTGCCGGGGTCGACGTTAATGTAGGGGTCGAGTTTGATGAGGGTGACAGTAAGGCCGCGCGACTCGAGGATGGCGGCAAGAGAGGCGGAGGCGATTCCCTTGCCCAGGGAACTCACCACACCGCCAGTGACGAATACGAATTTGGTCATGTCTGTATCCCAGAGTGCTTACTTCTGGGTCAGTGGAAATTGAGATTATAGAAGACGCTGAGCGCATAGCGTGCGATCTTGTGACTTTGGCTGCTAATTGAGTATCAAGTTACTATTGAATTCATAGCTGTCTGAGTAATGAATACTTGGACTACTGGCATATTTCGTTGGTAATTCGATTTGTTTTGTGCCCTCTGTTACCTGACACTTTAGTTATAGCTGTAGTCCTAGCTGTAGTTCGTTGTTCTAGAACGCGACCTGCTGCGCCGTAGGGC
>JANOSN010000188.1:0-5111 GCA_031415895.1 Polaromonas sp.
GTCCAAAATTACGATGTTCATAGGTGTATTGTGCCTGCAACCGTGTTTGTGGCACTAGGTGGTTTTACGTTGTTTACTTTGCATCAATATGTCTGGCCAGCTGTTCAAAGTCAACGACGTGAAAATGCACTGCCCTAGAGAATTCAAAAAAATCTAAGTACCCCATGTTTACTATGAATTTAATAGCTATCCGAGCAATAAATGCTTGGACTATGAGTCGATTTAGTTAAAAATCATGGAATCTATAGCCGCAACGACCCACCCAACCACCCAGTGCGCACTCCCACCAAAGTTTGCAAGTTCACGCCCTTTAATACTGGCCAACCCGAGCTGGTAGCTAAAAATACATCGCGCAGCCATGGCAGCACAGTCTGGTCACTTTGGAACAGCGGGGTGAGCAAACGGCTGGCTTGGCTGTAGAAGTGCAGGTGACCTTTGCGCTCTCGGGTGTAGGCGGCTAGGGCGTTGGGCAGTGTGCTGTGCTTGGCCAAGCTGCCTGCGAGGGCTACAGCGTCTAGCAGCGCTAAGTTGGTACCCTGGCCAAGCTGGGGGCTGGTAGCGTGGGCTGCGTCGCCTATCACTACAGTGTTGTCGGTGTGGTAGCGCGGCATGCTGATGTCGTGGTAGCGCGCCCAAGTCAGCTGGTCCATGCTGGTGATGTGGTCTAGCAGCGGGCTGCAGGCCGGGTTAAGCGCCAGCAAGGTGTCTTTCCAAGCTTGCAGGCCAGCAGCTTGCAGGGCACTGTAGCGGTCTGCACGCAGACTCCAAAACAGGCTGACTACGGGGGTGTTGGCGTGCAGGCCATCGCCCGCAGGTGCCAGGCCCGTGGGCATGATGCCTAGCATTTGGTGTGCGCCTCGGTACCACTGCCACAGTGTGGTGCCGTAGTGGCGCTGTGCGTCAGGCAGCACTGCCCATACTGCGCCCCAAGGGTAGATTTTGTCTTTAACAGGCAGCCCAGTTTGGCCGCGCAGTTGCGATGCCGAGCCGTCGGCAATGACGCGCAGGTCGTAGCTGCCTAATTCAGTTAGCTGGGTAACCTCGTGCCCAGTGGCGATGTGCACGCCTGCTTGGGTAGCTGCACTCCACAGCGCGTTAAACAGCACGCCACGGTGCAGACCTAGGCCGTAGCTGCCGGGCTGCCAGCGGTCGTAGCGAATATCAATCACTGGCCGCCCACGGTGGTTTACGCCATACAACCAGTCAGCTTTGGCACCGTGCGCCAAAATTTCGTCTTCAATCCCTAGTGCGCGCATGGCGGCTAGGCCAGTGGGTTGCACCAAAATGCCAGCGCCTAGTGCACACGGACTGGTAAATTTTTCAAACACCTTCACCTCATGCCCTGCGCGGGCTAGCAAGGTGGCCGTTGCTAAACCTGCAAAGCCAGCGCCGACTATGGCTATGCTTTGAGGGGCTAGGTGTGACGGAGTTTGTGCGGTTTTCAAGGGTTGTCTTTGAGGAGTGTTATGCTATATATTTTATAGCTAGTTGAGTAATAAATGCTTGGACTATGGGCATATTTCGTTGGTAAATAGTGTTTGCTTACTTAGGTTTTTGAGATCTAGCGTATTGTTCTTTGTTCTGGAACGCGAGCTGTTGTGCCGTAGCCAATATAAAGCCTCGTTATGCTCAGTCGCGCCACCAGCTTGCAGCATGCGCATGGTGTCGATGCTGTAGACGGTTTGGGGTAAGTACTCCGCTAGCAGCGCGCCTAGTTTCATCAGCCACCATGGCATGGGTAGCCACAGCGCTGCACCTTTGCCTGTGCCGTTGTTAGCTGCTGCGCGCAGGCGTTGCATCAAGGTTTTGTAGGTCATCACCTCAGGGCCCGTAATTTCAATCGTGCGGCGCAAGGCTTTGGGGTGTTCGCAAATGCGGGTGACGGCTTCGGCCACGTCTTGCACTTGCATGGGCGCTACCTGCGATGCGCCGGGGTGAAAGCCGCCACTAAACCATGGACCTTTAAACCAGCCGGGCAGGGCGATGACGGGTAGTTTGGCCAGCCACTGTAGCAAGCCTGTGGCGGGGCTGCCTTCGCCTAAGACCAAGCCGGGGCGTACGATGGCGTAGTCGACGGGGCAGGCGTGCACTGCGCGCTCGCAGGCTAGCTTGGCTGCCGTGTATTTGCCTGCGATATGGCCACCAGACTTGCTCGTCAGGCCCAGGCCTGAGATATGCACCACTCGCGCCACGCGCTCAGCCGCGCAGGCCGCTAGCAAGGCGGTGGGCGCTTTAACGTATACCGCGTCAAAGGTGTTGCCACCGCGCTCTATCAAAATGCCTGCGGCGTTCACCACAATGTCAGCCTCGCGCACAATCGCTGCATACACCTCGCTCGATTGGTCGTAGGCAAAATCTACCGTCACGTCGCAGCCCTTGCGGCCTGCGGTGAGCACTTGGTGGCCGTGGCTGCGCAGCTCTGCGGCGATGGCGCTGCCAATAAAACCTGCGCCGCCAAAAACAATAACTTTCATGATGAACTCCTTTTGTTGTGATCGGCTGACCTGCGCGCCGCACGCAATGCACGTAGGCGCTCTAGTAGGGGCATGAAGGTGGCAGAAAATCCATACCGGTTGCGTGCAAATACCGCGTAGGCGGCATCAAACGCAGGTTTAAGCCCGGGCCAACCGGTTGGTGCCGTTAGGTGCCCCAAGCCCACTGCGCCGTAGGCTAAGCGAAACACCTCTACGCCCACCACCAGCGTGCCATCGGGCCGCTGCGCGTGGATGAGGCCGTTCATTTGCGCTAAGGTTGCGCCATAAGGTGTGGTGTCAAAAAACGGAGCTGAAATATCAACAAACTTAAGCTGCCCTGCGCTGTTGCGCGCTTTCAGGTTGTCCATCTCCAGGTTGCATACCGGGCAGGCGCCGTCATACAAAAGCGTGAGTGGGAAGTTGTCGTTCATCATTAGCTCCAGAGTGATTTAAAAACATTGGCGATGCTGGTGGCCATAAATATCAGCACGATCAGGCCGCTAAACCATGGTGTGACTGCAGTTGTGTTGCCCAAGCTGTTGAAGGTGCCCCAGCGGTGCAGCGCGTAGCTGCTGGCACCAAACACGTGGGTGACGGCGGCGTAGGGCCACATCGCACTAAAAAAATTGAGCATGACGATGAGCCCCACGCCCGCTGGAATCAGTATTAGGCTTAGCCCCCATCCGCTGGGCAGTGCAGACCCCAGCGTGACCAGCAGCGGAATGCTCAGTAAATACAAGCTGCTGATCATCAGCCGCCAGCCGCTGAGTAAAAACCGGTTGCGCGGCGACATGCGCGCCTCCGACGTGCCAATCCAGTGCATCGTGCCGTCGTCCCGTTTAGGCGACTTGGGCAGGCCAAACAACCACACCGACAAGCCGCCGTGCACCAGCAAAATCACCAAGTCCAAAATCAAACCTGGCACCAGCGCGCTGCCCAGAATGATTTGCAGTACTGGCGACACGATCAAGCCCCAAGCCAGCGCGCGGTTAATGCGCAGCCACAGTTTCTTATGTGCCAAACCGTCATAAAGAGTGGTGTAGACCGTCGCATTCATGGCTTTCTCCTTGGTTGTTATTACAGTTAATTCTGTTAATACAGAAATATAAAGCTAAAAAAATGGGTAATTCAATCAGGTGTTCAAAAACGCATCAAGGCCCAATCACCGACCCCATTGCCTGCACATCTTGTTGGGCTTTGTCTTTGGCCGTAGGTGCGGCAGCAGGGGCGTCACCACGTATCAGTTTTTGAATTTTGGCACCCAGTTTCAGCACTTTGGTAAGCGTCTCAGTGTCAAGGCGAAGCATCTCGTCAGACCACACCGTCATCGTCTCCAGCATGGTCAGCATTTCGCGCACGCGGTTAGCGCGCTCTAGGCCGTCCAGCATGATCTCGGGGTGGTTTAGCAGCTCGCGCAGCATGTCAATGGTGGGGGTGATTTCGCGCTCTTTACGCTCACGCACTATCGTACGCGACAGCTCCCAAATATCAGTGCTCGCCTCAAAATGGTCACGCCGGTCACCCATCACATGCACTAGTTTGACTAGGTTCCAGGCTTTGAGCTCGCTGATCGAATTGCTCACATTACTGCGCGCCACACTCAGCGTGTCGGCTATCTCGTCTGCGGGCAGAGGCTTGCCAGTCAGGTACAGCAACGCATGGATCTGCGCCACCGTCCGGTTAACCCCCCAGCGCGTACCCATCTCTCCCCAGTGGAGGATAAATTTTTGGCTAGTCTGGCTGAGTTGCATGGTTTTGGCTTTCTCTTGGATTTGAATATAAACCTGTCTTTTATTTCTGTCAATAGAGAAATAAAAGAAATAGACTTAAAATAAACTACATATCAAATAATTACGCTTTTGATAGGAGTCAGCTTAGCCAAATAGCCAGTTACATTTATTCAAGGAGTCATGATGCGTAATTTTCTTTGGCTCGCATGTGGCGTTGCACTTGGGCTGCTTTGCGCTTTGGGTAGTTTAGGTGTAGGCGGTGCAGGCCATGGCTGGACTTCTGCTTGGTTTTTCGGTCTACTTTCGTTGGTTTTATGCCCTCTGGCTTTTTATAGGTTGGGTAACTATAAATTCGTCTCTGCGCGTGTAAATTACATCTTCCTAGCTTTGGCGATAGCTTTAGATTTGTTACTGTGGGGCATGACGATTTTCGGGGGAGTTGAGTATTTTTATAAGATGATGGTGCCGGCTTTGTTTTGGACTGCATTGTGGAGCGTGTGGCAGTTTGCAGTGATGCTCACCATAGTGCTTTCGTTGCGGGAAACCTCATTCAGCCTCCAGCGTGAGTCAGCATCTCATGGCGACGCAACGCGCCATGTAACTGATATCAAAACAGTAGTGCGCCAAAGACTCGCTAATAAGAGCGAAACACGCAGATAGCTTAGGTCTAGCCATGATGCCTATAACTCTAGTGCTGCTGCCGGGTATGGATGGAGCGGGCGATCTTTTTAAGCCATTTATCCAAACGATAGGTAGCCAATATGATATTCAAACTGTCAGATACGCGCCCGACCAAGCCATGGGTTACCAAGAGTTGATTGAATTCGTGGAAAAGCAGTTGCCAGCCAATGCGCCGTTTGTATTGCTAGGCGAGTCGTTTTCAGGGCCTATTTCTGTGCAACTGGCT
>JANOSN010000189.1:0-1183 GCA_031415895.1 Polaromonas sp.
GGTTTGACTAATCCCCCGGCTCGTCTAGCTCCGGGGTGGGCGCGACGAACCAGGCTGGATTAGCCTTTAATGGTTGTCGTTTTGGTGGAAGCAATGAACGCGCGCACGCCTAGCGCAGCGGCTGGGGTGGTTTGAGTGGTGTACACATTTGCATTCATAATGATCAAATTATAGCTCAGCCTTTGGAACGCTTTTTGTCTTTGTTTGCCTTGGACGGGCTATGCGCATGCCAGCACAACGGGCAAGGCAACAGAACATGCAAAACACAGGACAAAGCACTCAAAACAGCACTTTTACTAGTCAAATAGCCTGATTAGTTACATGCCTCAGATAGGGCTACATTCGCAAACCTCCGTTCGGGCTGAGCTTGTCGAAGCCACTGCAAGCCCTTCGACAAGCTCTGGGCGAACGGATTTTGATGTGATCTGAGGCAGGTATCTAATTAGGTCAAATAGCCCTGTAGTCCAAGTATTTACTGCTCAGGCAGCTATAAAATTAATAGCGTTATCATTCCAAAGCGTTCACTACAGCATCACCCATCTGCACTGTGGACACTTTGGTCGTCCCCGCAGAGTAAATATCTGCAGTGCGCAAACCTTGCGACAACACTTTCTTAACCGCTGCTTCAATACGGTCAGCCGCTTCAGTTTGACCAAGTGAGAAACGCAGCATCATCGCAGCAGACAAAATCGTGGCCAACGGGTTGGCGATGCCTTTACCTGCAATGTCAGGCGCACTGCCGTGGCTGGGCTCGTACAGGCCTTGGTTTTTGCTGTTCAAAGAGGCCGAGGGCAGCATGCCGATGGAGCCGGTCAACATGGCGGCCGCGTCGGAGAGAATATCGCCAAACATATTGCCGGTCACCATCACGTCGAATTTTTTAGGCTCTTTCACCAGTTGCATGGCGGCGTTGTCCACGTACATATGGTCGAGCGCTACCTCGGGGTATTGCTTGCCCACCTCAGTCACCAGATCTTTCCATAGCTGGAAGGTTTCTAGCACGTTGGCTTTGTCTACACTGGTGACGCGCTTGCTGCGCTTCATGGCGGCCTGGAAGGCGACGTGGGCGATGCGTTCGATCTCGGGGCGGCTGTAGCGCATGGTGTCGAAGGCTTCTTCCGAGCCGGGGAAGTGGCCATCAGTCGCCACGCGGCGGCCACGGGGCTGGCCGAAGTAGATATCG
>JANOSN010000190.1:0-2817 GCA_031415895.1 Polaromonas sp.
GCTAATGGACGACTTTATGGTGCGCTTGATGGCCGATGCGCGCTTGCAGCCTTTTTTTAAAGAGACCAACCAAGCTAACTTCAAGGCACAATTGGCTGACCAACTTTGCCAAGTGTCTGGCGGGCCTTGCGCCTACAAGGGCGCAGACATGAAGTCATCGCACGGCAACATGGACATTAACAAAACCCACTTTAACGCTTTGGTCGAGGTATTGCAGCTGAGTATGGACGCTAAAGGCATTGCATTTAGCGCACAAAACCAGCTGCTAGCCCGCCTAGCCCCGATGAACCGCGACATTATTACGGTGAAATAACATGACCCATTTTTTAAAACTTACTTGCCTAGTTTCTTTGTTAGCCTGCAGCGCTGCGCATGCTGGCAGCCTGAGCGTGATCGTGGTAGACCGTGAAGGTAAACCGACGATGGACGCAGTGGTAGTGTTGCTACCAGAAGGCAAAGGCACAGCGAAAACTGCATTGCCCACCACAGCCAACATTGCACAAGAAAAAATGCAGTTCATCCCAGCTGTCAGCATCGTGCCAGTGGGTGCGAAAGTGCGCTTTACCAACAACGACCCATGGGATCACCATGTCCGTTCTAGCGCAGCAGGTGCTGCCGGTTTTGCCGTTACTGCGTCTGCAGCCACAGCAGCAGCCACCAAGGGCATTGACCTGCGCTTAGAAGGCAAAAGCGATGGCAAACCTGCCAAATCAGTAGAAGTTGTGATGGACAAAGCTGGCCCGCAAAGCGCTACCTTGCTAGGCTGCTATTTACACAGCTCCATGCGCGGGCATGTGTATGTGACCGACTCACCTTGGGCTGTTAAGACCAACGCAGAAGGTATTGCCACTTTTGACGACGTGCCTGATGGCAAGGTGAGCGTGAGGGTTTGGCAAGCCGACCAGTTGATTGATATGCCACTGCAAAACGCTACTGTTAGCGCTACGCCTGCGAAGCTGAATGTGCAGCTGCAAGTGGGCGCGCGTAAGCAGCGTGTTATTTCTAGCGAGCGTTATTAATATTAATTTGATAGCTATCTAAGCAACAAATACATGGACTACTGGCATATTTCGTTGGTAAATGTTGCTTATAACTCCCCCTTAGCAATACGTGGTGTCCTTGTTTAGCCGTAGCGGGCGGTGGGATATATCGCTCCTAACACTGTTGGGTTATTCAGCGCTGCGAAATTCACGGTTAAGGGTGGTTTGAATTTACCTGCGATTTTTTGTGTTGGCAAACAAGAGGCCAACTTGCGGGCTGGGCACGCTCTGACGCTTGGCGCGCAGCAGGTTTGCGAGAGCTGGTCGGCGGTGTACTCAGCGTAGCGGCAAGGAGTCGGCTGCCCTAGGCAGCTACGGGGGACAGCCGCGCAGCTGAGTGCGCCGTCGGCCTGCTCCCCTACGAGACAAGGGCAGAACAAACCAGATTCTGGATTAAACAAGATTTGCAAGATTAGAAAGATTTCTTGTAAAATTACAAGCATTCAGTTTTTAGGAATTCATCATGCTCACCAGCCTACGCATTGACGATGACTTGTACCGCGTTGCCAAGGCGAGCGCGGCAAGTGAAGGTGTCACCATCACCAAGTTTTTAGAGCAGGCGCTGCGCCTGCGGCTCGTTTATGACGCAAACAATATTACGCAAAAGATGGCCAATCCATCCAAGCCGATCTCATTGCCCACATGCCCGGTAGCTTTGAAAAACAAAGATTTTTCTCTGGCGGATTTAGATGCCGCTGAAGACTTGCAAGACAAACAAGAGGCTGCACGATTTTTAGGCCTGATGCCAGCAATGCAGACAGTGTCTTCACATGCGTGATGATGCCACCCATTGGGTGCTTGACGTCAACTTCTTGATCTATGCCTACATCGCTCAAACACCTGCGCAGCAGCACTGCAAAACGTGGCTGGAGGCAAGCCTGCAAGCGCCTGACATGACGCTATGGCTGCCCACGGCTACGAAGCTTGGGTTTGTGAGATTGCTTGGCAGCGGCATGGTCACCGAGCAAGCTGTGCCGTTTGCGCTGCTGCATGACTATCTGGATTTAATGGCAACGCATGGCGTGAAAGAAGCCACGCCAGGTTCAAACCACGCCACTTTTTGGCGAATAGCGACAGGCTTGATTCAAGCCAAAGGCAATGATGTCACTGACAGCCATATGGCCGCCACAGCTTTAGAGCTCAACGCAAACTTAGTCACCTGCGACAAAAGTTTTGGGCGGTTTACAGGGCTGAAGTTATTTGATCCAACGCTTGCTACTCAGGCTTTGTGATAACCTGATTGTCCTGATCCTAGCCGGTGCAAAACACCGTGGTGGGCGCTGCGCCTGCTAAGCTAAATGTGCAGTTGCATGTGGCGGCGCGTAAACGGCGTGTTTAGTTTCAGTTTGCGCTATTACTATTAATATGATAGCTGCTTAAGCAATAAATGCTTGGACTATCGGTGTGTTTCGTTAGTAAACGTGGGTTTTGTTGCTTTAAGGCTTTTTAACTTCCCGTTGGCAATGCGTTTGTTCGTTGTTTACCTTGGACGGGCGGTGAGAGCGTATCACTGCACCCTGGTCGATGCTGTGAAGACACGTGGGGCGAGGCTTTGTGGTGACCTCCACCGTGGCAGCCACCTTCGCATGTGACCCTCCGCCCACTACAAGCGCGACAGTGTGGCTTTACAACGAACCAATGAACCAATTAACAGGGCAACGAACGATGCAGCAGAACACACAAAACGCAAGATAACGCACGGAAAACAGCACATTTACCGACGAAATATGCTGATAGTCCAAGTATTCAATAGCTGTACAAGCAATGAATACTTGGA
>JANOSN010000191.1:0-2495 GCA_031415895.1 Polaromonas sp.
GCCAGCACAGCAATCGACACACCAATCAACACCGCCAGCGCCACAAAAATAGGCCGCCAGCCCACTTGCGGCAGCAGCCACTGCACCGGTAGCGTAGAGGCCACCATGCCCATCGAGCCCGTCATCAGCATCCATGAGTTAGCGCGCAGCTGTGTCTCGGGCTTAAACCAGCGTCGGTACGCGGTGAGCGGTGCCATGAGGCAGGCACTGACCCCCACACCGCACAGCACACGCGCAGCCAGCAAGCCTGCAAAGTTAGGCGCTAGTGCAAACGCAATGCAGCCCAGCACCGCGACACTTAAAAAACACAAAATCACCTTGCGCGGGCCGTGTGTGTCTAGCCACTTGCCCAGCGGCAGCTGCGTGAGTGCAAAGCCTAAAAAGTAACCTCCTGCGAGCAGACCCAAGTCGCCCGACGACAGCGCAAACTCTGTTTGCAAAACGGGCGACAAAGTCGCCGTGATAGCGCGCACCAGCGCCGACAAAAAGTACGCCAGTGCAAAAGCTAAAAACACCTGCACCGCTAAGCCGCGCGCCAGTGTTTCATCAACCCCTTGAGCGCGATAGGCGGCGCTATTGTTACCGGTATTGCTAAGGGCGCTCATTGCGACAGCGCCCCAGATTTACCAGCAATCTTCACACCGGTAAAAAACGTATCCACTGCTTGACTGCTCAGGGCACCTGGCCCATCACGCTCGGCGCTGGGCGTGCCATATACCGAGGCTTGCACCACAAACGGCCCATGTTGAAAATACTGGCTTTGCGTAGCTTTGTTAGCAGCACGCAGCTCAGCTTTGACAGCATCTACCTTGGACGGCTCGGCCACATTCACCACCGCCACGGTAAATGTAGCGCCCCCCGCCTCACAGCCCGCCATCACCATCTGGCGCGGCGCGCCTGCCAGCGGCACCACGCGCTCGCCACGGTCAGGCTTGCACGGCAGCAGCGCAGCTACTGGCAAGCCATCAAACGCCACATCGCGCCAGTTGAAGGCAGGGGTGCAGGCAAGCATCATCAAAGCAGCATTAAATACTATCAATTTAATAGCTGCTTGAACAATAAATACTTGGACTACAGGTCGTTTTGTTAGGTAAAACATAAACCTATTATCGTTTGGATGGACAATCACCCTATGAATGCTTTAGACGGAATCAAAATCTTAGACCTGTCCCGCGTGTTAGCCGGGCCATGGTGTACCCAAACCTTGGCTGATTTAGGGGCTGATGTCATCAAAATCGAGCGCCCGATGAAAGACGGCGTGGGCGGTGATGACACGCGCACTTGGGGGCCACCGTTTTTGCAAGATGCGCAGGGTAATGACACTACCGAGGCGGCGTACTACCTGGGCACTAACCGCAACAAGCGCTCGGTAGCCTGCGATATTGCCACGCCAGAAGGCCAGCAAACTATTCGCGACCTGGTGCTGCACTGCGATGTGTTTGTAGAAAACTTTAAAGTCGGCGACATGGCGCGCTACGGGCTGGATTTTGCCAGTTTGCAAAAGCTCAAACCTTCACTCGTGTACTGCAGCATCACCGGCTTTGGCCAAACCGGCCCGTACAAAGACCGCGCAGGCTACGACTATGCCGTGCAAGGCATGGGCGGGCTGATGAGTGTGACGGGTGAGCGCGATGACCTGGGCGGTGGCCCGCAAAAAGTAGGCGTCGCCGTGGCGGATCTGTTCACCGGTATGTATGCATGCACCGCTATTTTGGCGGCGCTGCGCCACGCTGAGCGCACGGGGCAAGGCCAGCACATTGACATGGCGCTGCTCGACACCCAAGTGGCCATGCTGGCCAACCTAGGTGCTAACTATTTAGTCAGTGGTGAAAAAACCGGTAAGGTGCCCGGCCGTGCAGGCAACGCACACCAAAACATCGTGCCCTACCAGGTATTTGAAACTGCACCTAATGCCGCAGGTGAGAAAGACCACTTCATATTGGCTGTGGGTAACGACGGCCAGTTTGCCAAAATGTGCGCCGTGGCAGGGCGAGCAGACTTGGCCGTTGACACGCGCTTTATCAAAAATGCCGACCGCGTGCGCCACCGCGCTACCTTGGTTCCGTTGTTAGAGGCTGTCTTTAAAACTCGCAGCAAAGCCGACTGGTTAGCCGCGCTAGAAGCGGCCAAAGTACCCTGCGGCGCTATCAACAATTTGGCCGAGGTGTTTGCCGACCCGCAGGTGCAGGCACGCGGCATGGTGCACACTTGGCAACATCCGCTGGGCGGTGATGTGCGGCTGGTGGCCAGCCCGATCAAAATGTCACTGACACCCCCGCGCAACGACCTGCCGCCGCCCACGCTAGGCCAACATACCGACGAGGTGCTGCACAGCCTGCGCAGTACGCCAGCGGGTTAGCGCAGTACAATAGCTGACAATAGATGCGCTATTAATTTTATAGCTGTCCGAGCAATAAATACTTGGACTACAGCACTAAAACACAGGTAAATGAGGGTTTGTGATGGCTAATTTCGTCTTAGTACATGGGGCATGG
>JANOSN010000192.1:0-1146 GCA_031415895.1 Polaromonas sp.
GTGGCTTTTTATGCGGTGGGTGCGTATGTGTTTGCGCTGCTGTCGTCGCAGCATCTGCCTGAGCAGTTTGCCTGGGTTGCTGCGATGTTTCCGGCTGGTTTGCATGCACCTTGGTGGGTCACTATTCCGTTGGCTGCCGTGCTGGCCAGTATGCTGGGCGTTTTGTTGGGTACGCCCACACTCAAGCTGCGGGGTGACTATTTGGCCATTGTGACGCTGGGTTTTGGCGAGATTGTGCGTATCTTTATCAATAACCTAGGCCATCCCATCAACATCACGCAAGGCGCCAAGGGCTTGGGTCAAATTGACTCGATCAGCTTCTTGGGCTTAGACCTAGGCAAGCGCTTGTCACTGGGCGGTTACGAGCTATCTTCAGTCACTTTGTATTACTATTTATTTTTAGCATTCACTGTGCTGGTAGTGGCAGTTAGCTACCGCTTGCAAGTCTCGCGCATTGGTCGTGCTTGGATGGCCATTCGCGATGATGAGGTGGCGGCTGAGGCGATGGGTGTTAATACGCGCCATATGAAGCTGCTGGCTTTTGCCTTAGGTGCCAGTTTTGGCGGTGTGGCTGGGGCCATGTTTGGCGCGTTTCAGGGCTATGTGTCACCCGAATCATTTAGCCTGCAAGAGTCAGTGATGATTGTGGCCATGGTGGTGTTTGGCGGCATGGGCCATATTCCTGGTGTGATCTTGGGTGCCGTGTTGCTGACGGCTTTGCCCGAAATGCTGCGCTATGTAGTGGGCCCGCTGCAAGAGATCACCGATGGCCGCTTAGACGCTGGCATTTTGCGCCAGCTGTTGATTGCGCTGGCAATGATTGTGGCTGTGCTGATACGGCCGCGCGGGCTATGGCCTGCGCCTGAGCATGGTAAATCTTAAAAATTTAGCACGCTAGTCATTCACCCGCCATTCCACAATGATAGGGGTGGGCACAGTGCCATTGGTGTCGCGCGGCATGACCTCAGTTTTTTCAAATGCGCGCACTACGGCTTGGTCCCATTCACGGTTGCCACTGGACTTGACGATGCGCGGGGTGCCCAAAATAGTACCGTCAGGCGCAGCACGCACTTCAATGCTGACCAGTGGGTTGCCAGACACGGTGCTAGCGAACACCAAGTTAGGTTTTACACGCGCTTTCACCCG
>JANOSN010000193.1:0-2633 GCA_031415895.1 Polaromonas sp.
CAGCTATGCAATTCATAGTGCTTGAATGCACTGATCAAGAGCATCGATAAGCTCCTTCATCGCTCTGTCTCAATATCCGGTATCCGGTTAAACGCAATCCGCATCGGTGCGTTGTTTAGGCAGTTGTGGGCGGTGGCGAAGTACAGTGCGTTTTTGCCTTGTGTTTTGTTGATGCTGTCCATGGCGGCCAGCAGGCGGGCAGGGTCGCGTGTGGGTTTGGCGTTTTGTACGTGGGCTGCGCTACTGACGTGGGCTAGGCCGTGTGCGGGGGCTGCCGCTTGCTGGGCTGGTGTGGGCGGCTGGTCTACTTCGTCAAACAGCGACAGCGTGTGCATAGCGGCGGGCACCAGGCCGTGCAGCACCATGCCTACGCCTTTGGGGTGCTGAAGGTTGCATAAACCACTGCGCCACAGAGCATCCAAAGTGTGTAGAAAAAACTGCGTGTCTTGCGTCTCGCCAAAGCGGGTATCGCGGTGGCCGCCGTGGCTCGCTAGCGCATATGTAGGGTAGCGGTGGTCGCTGCGCACGCTCACGCTCATGCCAGTGGCGTAGAACTGTTGTTTGCGCAGGCGCATGGCGGCTTTTTGCGTCAGGCGGTTGAGCACACCAAACGCGCCCGCCGGGTTGCGCAGATCGGGCGGCAAGATATGCGAATGGCCCAGGCTGCGGGCGACTACCTCGCGCGGGGCATACCACACGCCGCGCAGTTTGTCGTACATCTCGTCGCCCATCATGCCGCCCCACACCGTGTGCAGCACATCGCGCGGCGCGGCGTACAGCTGCTCTACGCTGTGGATGCCGCCATGGTTGAGCCGCGCTAACATGCTTTTGCCAATGCCAGTAATGTCTTGCAGCTTCAAGTGAAACAAACCGTGCGGTAAGTCGTGGTCTTCCAATATCACCAGGCCATTAGGCTTTTGCATGTCAGACGCCAGCTTGCCCAGCAGCGTGTTGGGCGCCACACCAATGCTGGTGTGCAGCTGGTCGCCTACCGTAGTCAAAATTTCATTTTTAACCGCAGCAGCAAGTTCAATAGCTTTTTCGCGCGTGCGCCAGCGCGTGGGCAGCTCGCACTCCATCTCGTCAATGCTCATCACCTGGCGCACTGGCACGATGCGGTCTACCGCGGCTATGGCCAGGTGGTGGTAGTGCACATACACCTCGTGCTTGGCGACGATAAAAACAATGCCTGGGCACAGCTTGCGCGCCTCGCGCACCATGGTGCCAGTTTTTACGCCAAAGCGTTTGGCCTCTATGCTGGCGGCAATGCAGCACGTGGTCTCGGCCATGAGCGGCACCACGCCCACGGGCTTGCCGCGCAGAGCAGGGTCGATTTGCTGCTGCACCGAGGCAAAGTAGGAATTAAAGTCGACAAAGAAGGTGCGAAGGGGGAGCATAAAGGCCTTAATAACCGTACAAAGCAATCATCTAAATATACTGTACAAATATACAGTAAAATAAAATCATCTTCCACCTTCAAGCGCCAATTAACGTAGTTTTGAGAGGGCTAAACCATGAGTACCACCGACGCGGTTTTGTTGCCAAGGATTGAGCTGCGCATCCAATCCATTCGCGGCCTGCGCGTGATAGTTGATGTGGATTTAGCCGTGTTGTACGGCATAGAAACCAAGCGTTTGAACGAGCAGGTCAGGCGTAATCGCCAGCGTTTTCCTAGCGACTTTTTATTTCAGCTTACTCTGCAAGAAAAAGCCAAGGTGGGCGCAACTGAAACAAGTGCTGGATGTTTTGCGCGAGTTGATGGCGCCACCGCTCACGCCAATACCGTCTAAACGACCTATTGGGTTTATTACGCCAGACTATGGATCTGCCAAGTGAGCTGAGGTCTTTAAGATTAATATTCCAGCACCGTGAACTGCGGCGATGGAGGAAGTCGTGCTGCAAAATCTTTCGCAAACATGCGCGGCAGGTAGTAGTCATCACAGCTTGGTGGGCCGCACCTTGCTGCAGATTTTCATCACGACCACACTCCATCACCGCTGAACTGGCTTGGGGGGTCATCGTGTCGCATCGCCTTGGTTAAGTTGACTTTGCACTTGTAGAGCGCGAAAACAGTTGAATTCACGCGGTTTTACCAATCAAATAGCCCTGTAGTCCAAGTATTTACTGCTCAACTAGCTATGCAATTGATAGAAGCAAAGCCCACCAACGACTAGCCCGAAGCACGGGCTGTTCAATCCACGCAAAGAACAATGTGACGAGTCGGGTCGTCTCGATGAAAAATGCGCAGAAAGGCGCGCGGCACAAAAGCTAGCCCAACCACCATCAAAGTTCGTGCGTGTTTTCGGAGTATTTTTGCAGCGAGATGCCCGGCTCGAGTCCAACTCTCCGGCGCGCACGCCAGGCCAAACGACCAACAACAAAGAGCACGCTAAGCCAAACGACCAGCTAAATCGGCGTGCTACTTACTTTATGAAGACTTCAAATCATCACAGTAGACACCGTCTTGGTATTCAGATAGGCTTCTAAAGCCTCCATGCCGCCCTCAGATCCATAGCCAGAATCCTTCACGCCGCCAAACGGCATCTCGGGTACAGGTGCTGCCGGTTGGTTGATCCAGACCATGCCCGCTTCAATACCGTGGCTGATAGCGTGGGCGGTTTTCAGGCTCTTGG
>JANOSN010000194.1:0-2481 GCA_031415895.1 Polaromonas sp.
TTTTTAACGCCCGAAATTTCGATGCAAATTCAAACCGTGTTGAACAGCGACATTGTGATGCAGTTTGACGAATGCACGCCCTACGACACCAAAGGCGTGATCACCACCGAGCGCGAAGCCCGCGTGTCGATGGAGCTGAGCATGCGCTGGGCCAAGCGCTGCCAAGACGAGTTTGCGCGCCTGGCTAACCCCAACGCACTGTTTGGCATTGTGCAGGGCGGTATGTTTGAAAGCTTGCGCGATGAGTCGTTAGCCGGGCTAGAGGCGTTTAACTTCCCCGGCATTGCCGTGGGTGGCCTGAGCGTGGGCGAGCCTAAAGACGACATGATGCGGGTGCTGCAGCACATTGGCCCCAAGCTGCCTGCTAACAAACCGCACTATTTAATGGGCGTAGGCACACCGGAGGATTTGATTGCAGGCGTGCAAAGCGGCATCGACATGTTTGACTGCGTCATGCCCACGCGCAACGCGCGCAACGGCCATTTGTTTACCCGCTTTGGTGATTTAAAAGTGCGCAACGCACGGCACAAAAGCGATATGGGCCCGGCAGACAGCACCTGCACCTGCTACGCCTGCGCTGGGCATACCGATGCCCATGGCAACACCACGGGTGGTTTTAGCCGCGCGTACTTTCACCACCTTGACCGCTGCGGCGAAATGCTAGGACCCATGTTGGCCAGCATTCATAACTTGCACTACTTTTTAAACCTGATGCGAGAAATGCGCGAGGCTTTAGACGCTGGCAACTTTGGTGCGTACGTTAAACAGTTTCATACAGACCGAGCACGCGGCGTGTAGCCAGCGCGCTGGTGTGGGCTAGTGCAGGGCTTAAGCCGGGTAAATGCAACCCAGCACCCGCGCACCGCGCGCGCCCGTCACGCTGGATAGCGGCAGCGCTTGCCGCAGCACCGTTTGTCGCGCTAGCCAAGCAAATGCCACAGCCTCTACATCTTGCGGTGGCAGGCCACGCTGCGCGCTAGACACCACGCTGCAGTGCGGCAGCAGCTCTTGCAGGCGCTGCATGAGTGCGGTATTCAGTGCGCCACCGCCGCAGACTATCAATTCATCCAGCTGTGTTTTACTATTATTTTCATAGCTGCATGAACAATCTTTTACAGCCCTAGCGGTCAATTCCATTAAAGTTTTTTGGGCATCACAGGGGTTGCCGATCTGTGTTTGCGCTAAGTGCCGCTCAAGCCACAGTCGGTTGAACAAATCTCGCCCGGTGCTTTTGGGTGGCGGCAGTGCAAAGTAAGGCTCGGCCAGCATGGTCTGCAGCAGCTGCGCATTGACCTGTCCGCCAGCGCCCCAAGCGCCACCGTCGTCATAGGCCGCATCGGTATGCTGCTGGCACCACATGTCAAGCAGCGCGTTGCCAGGGCCGCAGTCAAAGCCCAGCGTGGTGCCATCAGGTTGCAAAATAGTCAGGTTGCTGATGCCGCCAATGTTCAGCACGCCCACGGTGTGCTGCGGCTTAGCCGGTGCAAACCAAGCACGGTGAAAAAACGGTGCCAGCGGTGCGCCCTGGCCACCAGCGGCGACGTCGCGGCTGCGAAAATCTGCCACCACATCAATGCCCGTAAGTTCGGCAATCAGTGCGGGTTGGTTAAGCTGCAGTGTGTAGCCTATCTCTTGGTTGTGTGCGTCAAGCAGGCCGGGTTGGTGGCGCAAGGTTTGGCCATGCGCGCCGATAGCGCGCACCTGCGCAGCTGGCACACCACTGCGCTTAAGCAGGCCATGCACCACCTGCGCGTAGGTACGCGCCAGCGCATTGCCTGCTAGCGCGGCGCGGTGCAGTTCGTTGTGGCCTGCGGTGTTCAATGCCATTAGTTCTGCTCTTAATTCAATAGCTAGCTGAGCAGTAAATACTTGGACTACAGCAGGTTTTGATTGTGAAAAGTCAACCAAAGCACCGTCTACGCCATCCATCGACGTACCCGACATTAAACCAATGTAAAAATCAGACATACACGCAATGGTACACGCCTTGTAGCCGCATCAGGCACGATGGTTGCACGTAGAAATGCAAAACGGCGCGTGGGTAACGCGCCGTTGACAAGATGAGGGCAGCTGGCCTATTGCGCAGACGCTACTGCCATGCTACCTGCCGCAGCTAGCTTTAAACGGACATCAGCGGCCAAGCGGTTAAACACGGGACGCGAAGCTGCACTCAGCGGCACGGTGTTGTTCTCTTGCGCAATGGTCAATGGGTCATGGTGCTCGCCGTTGATGCGAAACTCAAAATGCAGATGCGGGCCGGTGCTGTAGCCAGTGGTGCCCACGGCGCCCACGATATCGCCCTGCTCTACCTTTTGGCCCTTGGTCACGCCAATTTTGCTAAGGTGGGCAAACAATGTGCTTTTACCGTCGCGGTGCTTGACTTCAATCACGTTGCCATAGCCGCGCTGGGTGCCTGCAAACTCCACCACGCCATCGCCCACAGTGCGCACTGGTGTGCCAGTAGGCGCTGCGTAATCCACA
>JANOSN010000195.1:0-2242 GCA_031415895.1 Polaromonas sp.
CTTCTTCACCCCTTTGGCGGTGCTCAGTGCAATCGCTCCACCCAAAGTCATACAAAGCTTGTGAGCAAGTTCCTATATCCACGGATCGACCAGCCGCAAGCCCTCAATTCCTTCAAAATCTTTGGTGTTGCGTGTGACCAAGGTGAATTTGTTGGTAATTGCAATCGCAGCGATCATGGCATCTTCCGTGCTGCATGCGCGACCGTTTTTCTGCTGACTTGCTGCGAGCGAACCGTAAGCTTGGGCGCAGTCTGCATTCAGGCTTAGGCAGCGTCCTTCAAAGTCTACGCGGGCTAATTCACGCATGTTGGCAAGCAAGGTATCGCGACGCTTGCCAGCAGGCATGAGAGCCAAGCCAAACTCGATCTCGCAAAGCGTAACGCTGCTGATGTAAATCTGCTGAGAGGGGGTGCTGGCAAACCAATCTAAGACCGCTGGGCTGGGCAAGGGTTTGTTGAGTTCAGAGATGACGTTGGTATCAAGCAAAAACATTCATGGCCTCGTTAGCTGGAGGCATTGCTTGCGAAAGGCGATGCGCGCAAGGCGCGGCGCGGCGGAATGGGTATTTCACCCAAGCCAGCAAAACGTGCTTGGATGCGCTTGCCAAGATCATTGTTCGTGGCGGGCGGCATTTGTGGCTCATTAGACGCGCGGGTCAAGATACGGCGCACGGCTTCTTCCATGGCAATGCCTTGCTGGGCGGCCTGCACGCGCAGACGGGTTTTGACATCGGGATCAAGATTGCGAACGGTGATGACTGACATGACAACTCCTATGGATATGTGCTGTCATTGTAGTCAATGACAGCGATGAAGTCAATTGAACGGCTACCGGCCTGCTGTAGGCGATACAGGCGATACAGATGATGTGCGAAGATGGGTCTGTAGTGCTGGACATAGCGGTAGATAATGAAAATGTTGGTAGCTAGTGGGTAGTTAATCGGCAGCAAGCAGCTATAAATTTCATAGCTGCTTGAGCAGTAAATACCTGGACTATCGGCATATTTCGCACACAAAAGGCGGTTTTTATGATTCTGATCGCAGGTTCGGCTAATTTAGACTTTGTGGTGCGTGCAGGGCACATCCCCGCGCCGGGCGAGACGGTGCTGGGGCAGGATTTTCAGACGTTTCCTGGCGGCAAGGGCGCTAACCAAGCCGTGGCCTGCGCACGGGCGGGCGGCGTGCCCACGGCCATGCTGCTGGCGCTGGGCAACGATGCGTTTGCGCAGCCGCTGGTCGACTCGCTCACGCAGGCGGGGGTGCAGCTGCACGCAGTGCGCGCCGCGCAGCCTACGGGCGTAGCGTTTATCTGTGTGTCGCAGCAGGGCGAAAACGCCATTACTGTGGCCCCCGGTGCGAACAACGCTTTGCAGGCAGCGCATCTGCCCAGCCTGCAAGGCATCACGCATGTGCTGATGCAGCTGGAAACCCCCATCGACACCGTGCAGGCCTATGCCCAAGCGGCCCAAGCGCAGGGTGTGCAGGTGGTGCTGAACGCCGCGCCTGCCCAGGCGCTGCCAGCGGCGTTGCTGGCATTGGTGGATATTTTGATCGTCAACGAGGGCGAGCTGGCGGCACTGATGCCAGAACGGTTAAAGCAGGCCCCGCTAGAGGATCAACTAGCCCAGCTGCCAGTGCCCTGCGTGGTGGTCACGCTGGGATCGCAAGGTTGCTTGGCCAAAGTGCAAGACAAGTCAGGTATGCAGCTGATTCGTCAGAGCGCTTTTAAGGTCGACGTAGTAGACACCACCGCAGCAGGCGACACGTTTTGTGGCGCGCTGGTGGCTGCTCTCAGCCAAGGCGCCGCCATGGCGCAAGCCTTGCAGCGCGCCAGTGCTGCCGCTGCATTGGCCTGCACACAAATAGGCGCACAAAGTAGCATCCCCCACGCTGCTGCTGTGGCCCAGTTGATGCAACAATCAGCATCATGAGCTCTACTAATTCCACCCTGCACCGCGTCATCTACGATACCGACCCCGGTGTGGACGACACGATGGCGCTGTACTACGCGCTGGCGCATCCGCAGATAGAACTGCTGGGCATCACCACCTGCTATGGCAACGTGACTGTGCAGCAGGCTACAGCCAATGCGCTGTACCTCACGCAGCTGGCAGGCCGCAACGTGCCCGTAGCCCAAGGCGCAAGCCAACCTTTGGTAAAACACATCGAAGCCCCGCCCGACTTTATCCACGGCGCTGACGGCTTGGGCAACCTGCCCACGCGTGCGCCCACCACGCGCCAGG
>JANOSN010000196.1:0-4877 GCA_031415895.1 Polaromonas sp.
GGTGGTGAACTGCAATGTGGGCGATGTGGTGGTGACTTCGATTGAGTACGTTGGTGCGTTGGAAAATACCATTCGCGCTCCGGCAACGCTATTGGGGTCAGAGCCCAATTTTGTAAAGCAGCTAGAGTCCCCGAAAAGAGCCCTGTCCTGAATTGGGATTTGTCCCCAAAAGCTTGTCCCTCACCACGAACTTCCTATGCAAATCAACCATCTCATCAACGGCAAGTCGGTCGCTAGCGCTAGCACCTTTGACACGGTCAACCCCGCAACGCAAGAGGTTTTAGCGCAGGTTGCCGCAGGTGGCGAGGCCGAGGTTAACGCCGCAGTGGCCGCAGCCAAAGCCGCCTTTCCCGGCTGGGCAGGCACGCCTGCGCCGCAGCGTGCCCGCATTATGCGCAAGCTGGGTGATTTGATTGCCGCACACGTGCCTGAGATTGCGCACACTGAGACCAACGACTGCGGCCAAGTGATTGCGCAAACGGGCAAGCAGCTTGTCCCGCGTGCAGCCGACAACTTTTATTACTTTGCCGAAATGTGCACCCGCGTGGACGGCCACACCTACCCCACCGAGACGCACCTGAATTACACCCTGTTCCACCCCGTGGGCGTGTGCGCGCTGGTCAGCCCGTGGAATGTGCCGTTTATGACGGCCACGTGGAAGACCGCACCATGCTTAGCGTTTGGCAATACCGCAGTGTTAAAAATGAGTGAGTTGTCACCCATGAGCGCTGCGCGTTTGGGCGCGCTGGCGCTGGAGGCGGGCGTCCCACCCGGCGTGCTCAACATCGTGCACGGCACGGGTAAAGACGCTGGCGAGCCGCTGTGCCGCCACCCCGATGTGCGCGCCATCTCATTCACGGGCAGCACGGTCACAGGTAATCGCATCATGCAGTCTGCAGGGCTTAAAAAATTCAGCATGGAGCTGGGTGGTAAATCACCCTTTGTTATTTTTGAAGATGCCAACTTAGAGCGCGCTATGGACGCTGCCGTCTTCATGATCTTTAGCAACAACGGTGAGCGTTGCACTGCGGGCAGCCGCATCTTGGTGCAAGAAGGCATCTACAAAGAATTTGCAGCCAAGTTTGCACAGCGCGCGCAGCGCATCACGGTGGGCGACCCGCTGGACGAAAAGACTACTATTGGCCCCATGATCAGCCAAGCGCATTTAGCCAAAGTGCGAGGCTACATTGAACTAGGCCAACAAGAGGGTGCCACCATGTTGTGCGGTGGCCTGCAAGCGCCCGTGTTACCAGCACGGGTGCAACGCGGCAACTACGTGCTGCCCACCGTGTTTGCCGATGTCGACAACCGTATGCGTATTGCCCAAGACGAAATTTTTGGCCCCGTGGCCTGCCTCATCCCCTTCAAAGACGAGGCACATGCTGTGCAACTGGCCAACGACACGCAGTACGGTTTGAGCAGTTATGTATGGACTGAAAACATTGGCCGCGCCCACCGGGTCGCCGCGCAAATCGAAGCAGGCATGTGCTTTGTCAATAGCCAAAACGTGCGCGACTTGCGACAACCCTTTGGTGGCACCAAAGCCAGTGGCACGGGGCGCGAGGGGGGCACGTGGAGTTATGAAGTGTTTTGTGAACCGAAGAATGTGTGCGTGAGTATGGGCAACCACCACATTCCACACTGGGGCGCAACATGAGCACCTTTAAAGATACGGGAATTTAGTCATGGGCACTCTCGCACTCGCCGCCAAAATCACGCACGTACCGTCGATGTACCTGTGTGAATTTCCGGGCCCTAACTTTGGCAAACGTGACGCTGCCATTGCAGGCCACAAAGAAATCGACAAACGCTGCCGCGCTTTGGGGGTAGACACGATTGTGGTGTTTGACGTGCACTGGCAGGTCAACAGCGAATACCACATCAACTGCGGCCCCGCGTTCAAAGGCGTGTACACCAGCAACGAGCTGCCGCACTTTATCAAAAACATGCCCTACGAATATCCGGGCAACTCTGCGCTGGGCCATTTGATTGCCGACACGGCCAACGCTATGGGTATCAAAACCCGCGCGCACAGCGACACCACGCTAGAGCTGGAATACGGCACACTGGTGCCCATGCGCTATATGAATGCTGACCAGCATTACAAAGTGATTTGCGTTAGCGCTTGGTGCGACTGGCATGACCTCACTGAAAGCGGGCAGTTTGGCCTGGCAGTGCGCAAAGCAATAGAGGAAAAATACGACGGCACAGTAGCTATATTTGCCAGCGGCAGCTTGAGCCACCACTTTGCCGACAACGGCCGCGCGCCCGAGTTTGCTTTTAAAACCTACAACGCGTTTTTAGAGCAAGTTGACCACAAGGTGGTGGAGCTGTGGGAACGTGGCGACTGGAAAACCTTTATCGACATGCTGCCCATGTACAACGAAAAATGCTATGGCGAAGGCGATATGCACGACACCGCCATGCTACTGGGTGCGTTGGGCTGGACCGACTACAGCGCTAAAGTAGAAGTTATCACGCCGTATTTTGGCAGCAGCGGGACGGGGCAGATCAATGCTATTTTTCCTGTCACTTCGCTGGCGAAGTAATTTGTTGTCACCTTGGAACTACCACAGCAACTAAATTAAATGCGATCAAATTAAATGTGATCTGACCCCATTTAAAACATTTAAAAAAATCAACTCAGAAGACTTAAAGCTATGCCTCACTTAGTTATTTACTACACCGCTAACTTAGAACCCAAAGTCAATATGACAGCGCTGTGCCGCAATATGGCGGATGCTATGCTGGCGGTGCAGGATGAAGATGGCAAACAGGTGTTTCCTACGGGGGGCACGCGCGTGCTGGCGTATCCTGCGCCGCATTTTGCGGTGGCCGACGGCGGCGCTGTGGGGAGGGCTGCAGGCGGGTCGGGGGACTATGGGTTTGTGGTTATGAATTTGCGTATTGGCAAGGGGCGCAGTGCAGTCACGCACCAGCTTGCCGGGCAGGCGCTGTCGGCTGCAGCCAAGGCGCAGTTTGCTGCGCTACTAGCCAGTGAGCACATGGGCTTGACGGTGCAGATTGACGAGGGGCATGAAGTGTTTGATGCCAAGCACAGCACGTTGCACCCGCTGTTTAACAAGGTTGTGTGATGCTAGACGACGCAACGATTGCCCAGCTAGCGATTGAGCTTGAGCATGCAGCCAAGACGCGTGTGCAGGTAGAGCATTTCTCCAAACGCTATCCGCAGATGACGATGCAAGACGGCTACCGCATCGCGCGTGCGTGGGTGCAACTGCAAATCGCTGCGGGCAGCCAATTGATTGGCCACAAAATTGGCCTGACCTCGCGCGCGATGCAGGTGTCTAGCCAAATTGACGAGCCTGACTATGGCACGCTGCTAGACTTTATGCGCTACACCTGCACACCCGGCCAAGTGCTGCAGATACCTGTGCAAAATTTTATTGCGCCGCGTGTAGAAGTCGAGCTGGCGTTTATTTTGAAATCGGCACTCAAAGGCCCCAACATCACGGTGGACGATGTATTGCAAGCCACTGACTACGTCACCCCCGCCATTGAAATCATTGATGCTCGCATAGAGCAGTTTGACCGCCACACCATGGCAGCGCGCAAAGTGTTTGACACCATCAGCGACAACGCTGCCAACGCGGGCATTGTGTTGGGTGCTGGCCGCGCCAACCCGTTAACTACTGATCTGCCGTGGTGCGGCGCCATTTTGCGGCTAAACGGTGTGGTGGAAGAAACCGGCTTGGCTGCAGGCGTGCAAGGCCACCCTGCCATTGGTGTGGCCTGGCTGGCTAACAAGCTAGCGCCGTGGGGCGAGCATTTGGCCGCTGGCGAGATTGTTTTAGCTGGCTCATTTACCAAGCCTGCGCCAGCCAAAGCAGGTGATGTGTTTGACGCAGACTACGGCCCGCTGGGCAAGCTGCAGTTTCAATTTGTCTAGGAGGCGTTATGGCACAAGCAGATTTTCACCCTGATTTCCATGTGGACGAATGGCAAGCCCGTGTAGAGCTGGCGGCGTGTTACCGCATCTTTGCCATGATGGGCTGGGCCGAGATGATCTACAACCATATCACCGTGCGCATACCGCACAGCGTGGCGGGTGATGCAAAACAATTTTTGATCAACCCGTTTGGCCTGCACTACAGCGAGGTGACTGCCAGTAACTTGGTGAAAATCGACACTGCAGGTACAGTGCTGCACCCCAGCGCCTACCCCGTCAACCCTGCAGGTTTTACGGTGCACGCGGCTATCCACAACGCCATACCTACCGCGCACTGCGTGATGCACACCCACACCACCACTGGGTCGGCCGTGGCCTGTACGGCCAGCGGCTTAGCGCAAAACAATTTTTATTCTGCGCAGTTGTATAACCAAGTGGCCTACCACGACTTTGAAGGCATCACCATCCACGCTGACGAAGCGCCGCGTTTATTGAAAGCCATTGGCGACAAGCCGCTAGTCATCTTGCGCAACCATGGCCTGCTGGCTTGGGGCGCTACGCTGCCCATGACCTTTGCACGGCTGTGGACACTGCAGCGTGCGTGTGACGTTCAGTGCATGCAAGCACCGCTGGGCCCAGCGATTGCGGTCAGTGACGCCGTAGCGGCCCGCACATCGCAAGACACTTTGCAGTTCGACGCACGCTTTGGCGCAGGGCAAGACGTGTTTGACGCGATGCGCAGGCTGCTGGATGTGCAGAGCAATGGTTACGCGGCCTAACCCTTAACTATTTACTATGAATTTAATAGCTAAATAACTAATGAATACTTGGACTATCAGCCGATTTGACCTGATTAGCCAGATGCCTCAGATAACCAGCCCGTTCACCCTGAGCTTGTCGAAGGGTTTATGAGGGCTTCGACAAGCTCAGCCCGAACGGTTATTTTTCAGCATCTGAGGCATCTGGC
>JANOSN010000197.1:0-9579 GCA_031415895.1 Polaromonas sp.
TGGAGCCGCGCCGGACCTATCAGCGCCAGGGTATCCGTCTCCACCCGGCTGATTATTATCGTGGTCTCTGGACCTATCTGCGTGATGCCGGCATGGCCTCGATCGTCATTGCTGAGTCCTTTTCTTGTTGTTATGTACCTAGCATTGCATGGATTTATGACAGAAATGTGACACTGTAGTTACACCACCACGGGCTCTGGCTCCAGCAAGATGCCAAAGCGCTCGTACACACTGGTTTGGATGGCTTTGGCCAGCGTCATCACCTCGCCGCCGGTGGCAGGTGTGGCTGTGCCAGTGCCTTTGTTCACTAGCACCAAGGCCTGCTTGTCATACACGCCCGCATTACCCACTGTTTTACCTTTCCAGCCGCAGGCGTCTATCAGCCAGCCTGCAGCCAGCTTGATGGTGCCGTCTGGCATGGGGTAATGCACCAGCTTAGGCTCTCTGGCGATGATGTCGGCGCACTGCTCGGGGGTGACTTGCGGATTTTTAAAAAAGCTGCCGGCGTTGCCAATCACCGCCGGGTCGGGCAGCTTGGCGCTGCGAATGGCGCACACCCAGTCAAAAATTTGTTGTGCTGTCGGAAGCAAGCCAGCAGGTTGTCCCAAGGCTAGTAACGCAGCCAATTGCTCTGAATTTGATAGCTGCTTGAGCAATAAATCCTTGGACTGCAGGCCGTTTACATGGAGAAAATGGGCATATTGACGCTGCAGATCAGCATATTCAAGCACCGGCCGCCATGGTTTGGGCAAAGCAAAGCGCACATGGGTGATGATGGCCTGGTTGAGCAGGCCATGGTCGCCTACGCGCGCGGCTGCATGTTTGAACACCGAGTCGCGGTAGCCAAAGGCGCACTGAGCTGCTGTGAGCGTGAAGGCTTGGCCAGTGTGCAGGTGCACGGCGTCTAGGCTGTCAAAGCGGTCTTGCAGCTCTATGCCGTAGGCGCCAATATTTTGCACGGGGCTAGCGCCCACGCTGCCGGGGATCAGTGCCAGGTTCTCCAGCCCTGGCCAGCCTTGCTGCAGGGTCCAGGCCACGGTTTGGTGCCAGTTCTCGCCTGCTCCGGCCTCCACAATCCAGTGTTTATCCGTCTCACGCACCAGGCGCTTGCCCATAATCTCGATTTTCAGGGTCAGGGGTTTCACGTCACCCGTTAACACGATATTGCAGCCCCCACCCAAGACAAAAGGCGCTTGAACGGCAAAGTCTTGCGCTGTGCCCCGCGTGGCAGCAACAGCGCCTTGCAGATCGGCTGCGCTGGCAATGCGTACTAGCTGGTAGGCCTTGGCCACTATGCCAAAGCTGTTGTAGCCTGCAAGGGCATGGTTTTTCTCAACAAACATGCCACAATTGTCGCATTGTGTTTCCACCAAAACCTATTTTGTCGAGAATTAACTATGCCCAGTTTTGATACCGTTTGTGAACCCAACATGGTCGACGTGAAAAATGCCGTCGAAAACGCCGCCAAAGAAATCGCCACGCGCTTTGACTTTAAAGGCAGCTCGGCAGCTGTAGAGCTGAAAGACAAAGAAATAACGATGTTTGGCGATGCCGATTTTCAGCTGCAGCAAGTTGAAGACTTGTTGCGTGCCAAGCTGACCAAGCGCAACGTCGATGCGCGCTACCTGGATGTTGAAAAAATTCAAAAAATCGGTGGCGATAAAGTCAAACAAATCGCCAAGGTGCGCGAGGGCATTGAAACCGAAATGGCCAAGAAAATAGTCAGAGTGCTCAAAGACAGCAAGATGAAAGTTCAAGCCAGCATACAAGGCGACAGTGTGCGCGTAACCGGTGCCAAGCGCGATGATTTGCAAGCGGCGATGGCTTTGATAAAAAAAGATATAGATGACGTTCCGCTGACCTTCAACAACTTTCGCGATTGATCGTCGCGTGATGAATCGCAGCATACCATTCGCTATATTTTTCATAGCTTCTTGTGTAGTAAATACTTGGACTACAGCCCAATCTGTTGCATTATCTGGCGTGATGGGCAGTAAAGCGCTGCTGGTTATTGATGGCGGCACCCCTAAGGCTGTGGCAGCTGGCGAAGCACACCAAGGCATTAAAGTGATCAGCGTGGCGGGTGAGCAAGCCGTGGTAGACATTAAAGGCCAACGGGTCAACATGCGTGTGGGTGATGCGCCCGTGAGCCAAGGCGCCCGCCCTGGCGGCACCAACGGCTCACGCATTGTATTGACCCAAGGCAGCGGAGGCCACTTTTTTGCACAGGGCTTGGTCAATGGCCGCACGGTGCAGTTTATGGTGGACACAGGTGCCACCACGATTGCCTTGGGCGCCAGTGACGCTAAACGCATGGGCATTGACTACGAAAAAGGCCGCCCCGTGCGCATGGGCACCGCCAACGGGGTGGCACAGGGCTGGTTGATCAAGCTGAACCGCGTGAAAATTGCCGATGTTGAGGTCTACGAGGTTGACGCTGTGGTGGGCCCCGATATGCCCTATGCCCTGCTGGGTAACAGCTTTTTAAACCGCTTTAACATGAACAAAACCATCGACCAGATGGTGCTGGAAAAACGCTTTTAAGCTTTTTTTCCGAACTTTGACTCGGTACCAGCCAATAAACGGCTGATGTTCTCGCGGTGGCGCACTGCCAACAAAATGGCCATGATAAAAATGGCCAACAACACCGACTTAGAGGTGTACCACGCCACCCTGTCACCAAACAAGTAGTAAAACGGTGCAAACGCTGCCCCTGCCATAGAGGCTAACGACACATACCTGAAAAAATACAGCAAAATGGCAAAGCTGGCGATGCAGGCCAGCCCCAATATCCAGTGAATACCCAGCACCACGCCTATGGCAGTGGCCACCCCCTTGCCACCCTTGAACTTAAAAAATACCGGGTACAAATGACCTAAAAAAGCGGCCAAAGCCACTAACGCCACAGTACCGTCCCCCAGGCCCAAAGCTGGGCCAAAGTAGCGAACTGTTATCACAGGGATAAAGCCTTTCAGCGCATCCAATAGCAATGTGACAATAGCCGCGGTCTTGCTGCCTGAACGCAGCACATTGGTAGCGCCCGGGTTTTTGCTGCCGTAGGTGCGCGGGTCGTTCAGGCCCATCACGCGGCTGACCAGCACGGCAAAGCTCAGCGAGCCCAGCAAATAAGCAGCCACTGTGGCCAGTACGGGGTATAAAAAATCCATAACGTCTCCAGCAACTTGAATGTTGCCGATTGATTTTATCGTTGTAGCCGGGCCAGTTGCTGACGGGCTACTTCAGCATCGTTGGCATATTCTGCCAAATAGCGCTCGCGCTCTTCGCTGGTCCACTCTTTGGGTGAAAAATTGTCGACGCTGTAGCGCCCAGTGGTGTGCACCACACCGTTTTGCCGTGCCATCAGCGCGCGGTCTGGAAAACGGTTTTCGATTAACAAAAAACCTTCTACATCGCGCACGCGCAGCGGGAAGGCGGGCCGCTTGTCATGCACTAGCGCGCCAAAGACATGCATTTTAAATTCGCGCTCGCCTGTAGTCACTTCATCGTTAAATTGCAGCAGCGCAAAAGGTTTGCCATTGGCATCGTCTACGCGCGCACTGGCAACATACCGGCCAGGTTGCGCTACCTGCACCTTGAAATAAAAATTAAGTGACCCAGCCTCAATCGCCTCGCGCACGCCAATCCACTTGGCGGGCACATCGGGGTTATAGATCACATCAAAATGCGCAACACCGTCTTGGCCTCCAGCGCTTAGCTTGACCAACACACGCACCGTGCCAGCGTGGGTAGCAAAACCTTGGTCTTTCGGGGCTAGGCGTGTGCTGTAGGTGCCGTCGCCCGCTGCACTGTCTGCGCCTTGGCCATCATCTACAAAGTTAATGTTAGTTTGAATCACTTGGCTGAGTGTTTTGCCCTCGGGCACCGACTGGGCGCTGGCACTGCTGATGCGCAGCCCCAGCGCTGCGCCCGTGTCGTCTACCGCCTGCACAGTCAGTTTGATAGTGTCTGCACCACTGGCAAATACGCGCTCTTGGGTGGTGCGCAGCTTCACACCTTTAACGGGCTCACCGTTGGCACCGCGCAGTTTGTTGTCTTCGGCTATCGCGTCAAATGGGCGCACTTGGTCTGGGTGCTCTGCCAGAGGGCGCGACTCGTGTGGGTAGCGTGTGGCATCGCGGTAATGGTTATAAGTTTGCTCAGCGCGCTCGAAGCGGCCTTGCCACAGCACCAACTGCGCAGCGCGCTGGCGCTGTCCTTCGGGGCTGAAGGGGCCTGCACCAGTGCTACCTGCACCGCCTGCTTGCCCTGCAGCAGCTGATGCTGCTAAGCTTTGGGCATCCATACCCTGCCCGGCGCGTGCTGGCGTAGCAGATGCCGCTGCTTGAGCATCAGCGCCGTCGCCCGGCATCACCATGTACACCGCCATAGCCACCACAGCAACTACAGCTGAACAGAGTGCAATGATGGCTAAACGCGGCATAAACTAAGCCCTATCTTTGAATGCAAAGAGCGCACCGTGGCGCGCTCTTGATCTGTTGGTGACGAGAAATGTTGGATGACTTCTCAAATCAGCCGCTTAATTAGCGTTAGCAGCCATATCAGCGCGTACTTTAGAAATTACGCCTTGCCAGTTGCCGCTGGAGTAGTGGTTCAAAGCCTGCGCATCATCGCGAAACGCTACGCTGTGGTTTGCCCATTTTGCCGCGCCACCTTCGTTAGCAGCGGTGCCTAAAGTCAGGTCATTACAAAACCAGTCCGATGGGTTGCAAAACCCTGCGCCACCGCTGCCCGACACACCACCCGCTGAGTGATAAGCCACAGCTTCATCGTCTTGGCCAGGCAAGATGGCCGAGTACAAGGTGCCCTTTGCACCCGCGTACATATAAAACATTTTGCTGCGGGTTTGGTTGTGGTCATACATTGCGCGTGCCGTGGAGGTTTTTAAATCGCCCACTAGCGGCTCAGACACAGCCCAGCTGCCCACGTTAGACAGCTCACTGCCGCCAGCGGCACCTGCAGCTACGTCAACCCACTTAATATTCCAGCCAGTTTGCGTACCGCCGCCTGCTGCGGCAGTGCATTGGCCGTTAGCATTGGGCACTGCATTTTGTTTAGGCCGTGCGCTGCCACCAAACATGGACAGAGCATAGCCAATTTGCAAATTGCCTGCGCTGTGCGCAGCCACGTAGCACCAGTTGGTACCTGTGCAGTAGCAGTCAAGGGCATCGCGCACGCGGTAGTTTTGGTCAGAGATGCGGTTGTAGCCGTCCCAATTAACGGATTTTTTGTTCACACCCGCAGCGGTGCCAGCAGGGCCCCAGTAGGTAAAGTCAGCATGGTTACCGGGCGCGGCGGTACTGCTGCGACCATTGATCCACAGGCTGTAATTGGTGGCATACACAGCGCCTGCAGCACACGCCAAGGTGGCAGCGGCCAGCGCCCAAAAACTACGGGTGCGGCCGGTGCTACTTAAATTTCTTAAACGGCTGGCAATATTGCGTGCAAACTGCATAGCTTGTCTCCGGTGATAGTGAATAGAAAAATCTAGCGACTGATGCCTACTTTGACCACTGCATATTGCGCTCCTGTGACAGGCAGCGTTTGTTTGCAATGTCATTTTTTATAAAAAAGAACGACCGTGCTTTTTATGCATTCTAAAATCCACCGCACCACGCCACCATACGTGTATACCCTTGCGCTGATTAGGGGTTTTAGTCCATTTCAAGCGCACATGCCACCGACTTTGCGCCCAGCAAGTCAACGCACACCTGAGGCTCAATTTGTACCAAGTAGCCTTTGCGCCCACCGTTGATCAAGATGCTGGCTAGCTGCAAAATCGTATGCTCTATCCACACGGGCATGGCTTTGCGGGTGCCAAAGGGCGACGTACCGCCCACCACATAGCCACTGTGCTTATGTGCCACTTCGGGCTTGCAAGGCTCTACCGATTTAGCGCCAATGTGTCTGGCTAAATTTTTGGTGCTGACTTTGCGGTTGCCATGCATTAACACCACCAAAGGCTTGGCATCTTGGTCTTGCATGATCAGTGTTTTGACCACCATGAACGGGTCAAAGCCCAGCACCTGCGCGCTGTGCTGGGCACCGCCATGTTCTAGATATTCATAAGGGTGCTCAGTAAACTCAACACCGTGCGCTTTGAGAAAAGCGGTGGCAGGCGTTTCGCTGATATGCTCTTTTTTAGCCATCGCTATGGAGAACGAAGCGTTTACAAAGCTGGGTCGCGGTGAATCCAGCGGATTTTGTCAATCTCGGCCATCATCTCGGGTGACAGTGTGGTACCCCAAGCGTCCAAGCATTCGTCTAGCTGGGCGAGTGACGTTACGCCAATGATGGTGCTGGCCACCTTCCAGTGGTTGTAGCACCAGGCCAGTGCCATTTGCGTAGGGCTCATGCCGTTGGCTTTGGCCAGGTCGTTGTACAAGCGCGCAGCGTCTAGCGCCTCTGCCCTGCCCCAGCGCTGCTTTTTCATCGCTTCGTAGCCACTCATGCGGCCTTTGGGGGCTTGTGCACTGTGAATACCTGTAGCGTCGTATTTTCCGGTTAGTAGGCCAAACGCTAAAGGCGAATAGGCCAGCAGTCCCACGTTTTGGCGGTACATCACTTCGTCTAGGCCGTTGTCCACTGTGCGGTTGACCAAGCAGTAGGGGTTTTGCACACTGACAATGCGCGCCAAGCCATGCTGCTGGGCTAAACGGGTGAACTCCATCACGCCATAAGGGGTTTCGTTACTCAAACCAATGTGGCGCACTTTGCCAGCTTTGACCAGTTTATCCAAAGCGACTAGCTGCTCATGGATGGGCGTGTTACCACTGCGCGCTTTGTCTTGCTCAGGGTCAAAGTACGGAATACCAAACGCGGGCACGTGGCGCAGCGGCCAGTGGATTTGGTACAGGTCAATCACATCGGTCTGCAGGCGCGTCAAGCTGTCTTCGCAGGCTTGCGTCATTTGCGCAGCTGTCACGTTAGGGCTGCCGCCGCGCACCCAGTCCATGCCGCGTGCGGGGCCGGCCACTTTGGTGGCTACAGTCCAGCGCTGGCGCACGCCGGGGTTGGCAGCAAAGTAGCGACCAATGATTTTTTCGGTCAAATTAAATGTGGCTGCACTGGTGGGCACTGCATACATCTCGGCCGTGTCCATAAAGTCGACTCCGCGCTCCAGGCTGCGCGCCATAATGGCGTAGGCATCAGCTTCATTGACCTGCTCGCCAAAGGTCATGGTGCCTAGGCAAATGGGGTGCACCAACAGGTCTGATTGACCGAGTGGTTTTTTAGGTGGGGAAATAATGTTCATACAGCGCAGTTTACCGACAAATCTGCCGATAAAACACCGCCCCATGGCACGCAGGGATCAATCAAGCTTGATTAATCTGCTCGTCAAACTGTTCCAAAATTTCATTAATGGCAGCGCTACCTAAGCGGGTGCCGATGGTGTCAATCACCAGCTCAAACTGGTGGTACAGATCGCCCTCGGTTTTAATCTGGCCAATAGTACGCATCAAACGGGCATCGCGGGCGTCTAGCAAGCGGCTAGACAAGTTGATCAAGTAAGCCTTGCCTAGCGCAATACCCCGGCTGGTAATAGCGCGCTGCAGGGTTGAGCTTGGGTCTGCATAGGTGCCGATCATCTGTGAGCTGTCGCGCTCAAAATGGCTGACACTGTCGGCGCCCATGACTTCAGAAAAATCGCTGCCGAGATGGTCTTCGAGGGCATCCTCGTCGTCATACGCCTCAGCAGTAGGTAGGGCAAGTACAGGTAGAACGGGTGTAAGTACCGCCACTGGCAACTGGCGCACTAGTGGCGCGCTGACAAACGCCGCGGGAGCCACAGCAGGCGCTATAGGCACCGCTGCACTGCCCTGAAGTTGCAACAAACCTAGGTTTAGAAGATGCTGTAACAAAGCATCAAATGGCGCTCCCAGCATCGTTTGCAGCTGCCCTACTGTGGACTTACCATCAGACAAAATCAGCAAGCGCCTTTGCAGCATGGTCAAACCTAGCGCGCGCGCAGTGACCTCAGCGCGACCCTGCGGGGTTTTGAGGTAAACGGTGTGGGGTTGAAAACTAAAATTCACAAATCTATCTTAGAAGTTCATTATTACAGCGGGCTTATAAATTATCGCCTCAGACCAAGATCAACTTCAAAAGCATTATCTACCTACCGCAACTGTAACTGCGCATAACGCGCCTGCTCTTGCTGGCGCAGCACACCGCGCTGCACCTTGCCGGTGGTGGTCATGGGCAGTGCGTCGATGAATTCAATGTCTTTAGGGTATTCGTAGGGTGCCAGCTGCCCTTTAACATGCTGCTGGATGCTGCTGATGAGCTTTTGATCATACTTTTTCAAGCCTTTTAGGTCTGAAGTCCTGGCGTATATTGCTCGGACAGCTATTAAATCAGGAGTAAGTACGATAAATGCTTTGACCACTGCACCGCGGTCTGCGTCAGGCTTGGGCACCACCGCTGCATTGGCCACGGCTGGGTGTTTGACTAGGCAATTTTCTACCTCACTGGGGCCGATGCGGTAGCCTGCAGCTTTGAAAACATCGTCACTACGCCCTTGGTACCACAAGTAGCCGTCAGCGTCTTGGGTGGCTAAATCGCCCGTGCGGCACCAATCACCGGTGTATTTTTTGTGCGTTGCTGCTTCGTTCTTCCAATAGCCTAGAAAAAACACCGGGTCGGCGTGGCCGTGGATGTCATAGCGGTGCACCGCCACATCGCCTACGCTTCCAGCGGGGCAAACCTTGCCTGCATCGTCAATCACTGCCACGCGGTGGCCGGGGTAGGCCCGGCCCATGCTGTTGGGCTTAGCGGGCCAAAACTTGGCGCAATTACCCACGATGTAGTTGATCTCGGTTTGGCCAAACATTTCGTTTAACGTCACGCCCAGCTCGCTGTGGCAATAGGCAAACACTGCATCGCCCACCGCCTCGCCTGCGCTCATGCAGGCCTGCAAGTGCAGCTTGAAGTGCTGGCGCGGCTGTGGGTAGGCCTTCATCATGGCTTTGAGCGCAGTAGGAAATAAAAAGGTGTGCGTCACGCGCTGGCTTTGCAAAATATCAAACGCGACTTCGGGTGAGAATCGTCCATTGAAGGCCACAATCTCACGGCCAAAATACAAAGTGGGTAGCAAAGCGTCCATCAAACCGCCAGTCCAGGCCCAGTCAGCGGGCGACCAAAAAACGGCTTTTGATTGGGCTTTGCTTGCGCCATCAAAACCAAACCAGTTTTGGCTGGCCACAAAACCCGTGAGGTTACCTAGCAATGCACGGTGCGGGATAAGTGCGCCCTTAGGTGGCCCAGTGGTCCCGCTGGTGTAGATCAGCACTGCGCCTTCGTCAGCTTTGGTCTGCACAGCAGTAAATTGCTCTGGCATCATGGCGCACTCAAACGCATAGTCCACCTCGGCTCGGTCAGCGGCATCACCTGCGCCCACCACCGTGCGCAGTGTGGGGCATTGCTTACGCACTACGGCAATGTTGTCGATGCTGCTTTCATCGCAAATAGCCACCACGGCGGCAGAATCTTGCAACCGATAAGCCAGCGCCTCAGGGCCAAACAGCATGGACAGCGGCATGGCTACTGCGCCCATTTGCA
>JANOSN010000198.1:0-1144 GCA_031415895.1 Polaromonas sp.
TGTATTTTGTCTTTAGGATATTTTTCAAGAAATTTTTGCGCTTTGCCTCTGGCCTCAAATCTGTGAGATAAATTATCTAAGGCTAATTTAGAACTGGTCTTTAGATGCCCTTCAGATTCATAAGAATAGTGAATACAAGGTCTCCACAACGAATAACGAGCACCTATCACTTCAAGCTCTTCTATTTCGCAGGATATTACTTGACCAGTAACACTAATCCATTCGCGTGATTTTCTGACTGACACAGCGGAAATAGCCGCATAACCAATTAACAGCAAGCCAACGCACACAAATATTAATACTGACGGCCACATACTAGTTAAGCGTCACCCGCGCAAACTTGCGCTTACCTACTTGAACCACATAAACACCGGCCTCGAGCTTCAAACCCTTGTCACTCACCACAGACGAGTCCACCCGCACACCACCGCCTTCAATCAGACGGCCCGCCTCACCGCTGGATGCTGCCAAACCGGCTTGTTTGATGAGCTGCGTGATGCCCAGCGGTGCACCGCTTAAAGTGACTTCGTCGATCTGGTCGGGCACGCCGCCCTTGCTGCGGTTGGTAAAGTCAAGTTCTGCACTATCGGCCGCCGCTGAGTTGTGAAAGCGCGCGGTGATTTCTTTGGCCAGCATGACTTTGGCGTCTTTGGGGTTGCGGCCTGCGGCCACTTCGGCTTTCAGGGCCTCGATCTCGGCCAGGCTTTTGAACGACAGCAAGGTGTACCAGCGCCACATCAGCACGTCGCTGATGCTCAGCACTTTGGCAAACATGGTGTTGGGGTCTTCGGTAATGCCAATGTAGTTGTTCTTGCTTTTGGACATTTTGTCCACGCCGTCCAGGCCCTCTAGCAAAGGCATAGTGAGTATGCACTGCGCTTCTTGGCCATATTCGGCCTGCAAGTGACGGCCCACTAACAAGTTGAACTTCTGGTCGGTGCCGCCCAATTCCAGGTCGCTTTTGAGCGCCACCGAGTCGTAACCCTGCATCAGCGGGTACAAGAACTCATGCACGCTGATGGACTGGCCAGTGGTGTAGCGCTTATGAAAGTCGTCGCGTTCCATCATGCGGGCCACGTTGTATTTAGCGGCCAGCTGGATCATGCCGCGTGAGCCCAGCGCATCACCCCATTCGCTGTTGTAG
>JANOSN010000199.1:0-4680 GCA_031415895.1 Polaromonas sp.
CTCAGATGCTGAAAAATAACCGTTCGGGCTGAGCTTGTCGAAGCCCTCATAAACCCTTCGACAAGCTCAGGGTGAACGGGCTGGTTATCTGAGGCATCTGGCTAATCAGGGTATTTGATTAGTAAAAGCGCTCTTCGGGGCGCTTTTTTGTTGTCTGTGAGTGTAGCTTTGTATTTGTGGCGTTGCCAAACGAGATCACAAACGCAGCCTAGCGTGCCTTCAACTACTAAATCGACCAGGGTGAAGCGGTGGGAGCGATATGTCCCGCCGCCCGCCACGGCTAAACGAAGACACCTTGCATTGCCACAGGGGAGCTCATCCCCCCCCCCAGAAAAGCACTGACTAATTGCATTGAAAAAGATAGGCAAAAGCAAAAACCAGAAAAGCGCTAATATGTAGTGTCACGTCAGGCCAATGCTCGACAGAAAGCCATTATGAACGCTCGTGTACCACCCCAAGTTTTGCACACCGCCGACGCGCTGCGGCATGTTACCCACGCATGGGACAGCGACATTACCCAGCGCATTACCGACTACATCGCCGTTCCTGCCAAGTCGCCCGGTTTTGACGCTGACTGGGCCGCGCACGGCTACATTGACACCGTCATGCAGCATGCGGCTGATTGGGTCACAGCGCAAAAAGTGGAAGGCTTAAAGCTAGAAATTTTGCGCCTGAAAAAGCCCGACGGCACGCCGCGCACACCCGTGTTGTTTTTTGAAATCCCGGCGCACAACAATGCGTCGCAGCAAACTGTGCTGATGTATGGCCACTTGGATAAACAACCCGAATTTACCGGCTGGCGCAACGACCTTGGCCCGTGGACCGCTAAGCTAGAAACCGGTAGCGACGGCGCCGCCCGCCTGTACGGGCGCGGTAGCGCAGACGATGGCTACGCGGTGTACGCGTCGATAGCAGCTGTCAAGGCCCTCAAAGCCCAAGGCGCTGCGCATCCGCGCATTGTGGGGCTGGTAGAGACGTGTGAAGAATCAGGCTCGTACGATTTATTGCCTTATGTTGATGCACTTAAAACCCGCTTGGGCGATGTATCGCTGGTGGTGTGCCTTGACTCAGGCGCGGGCAACTACGACCAGCTGTGGCTGACCACCAGCCTGCGCGGCATGGCCAGCGGTGTGCTAAAGGTCGAAATTTTGACCGAAGGCGTGCATTCGGGCGATGCCAGCGGCTTGGTGCCGTCCAGCTTTCGCATCATGCGCCAGGTGCTTGACAGGTTAGAAGACAGCGCTACAGGTCGTTTGCTGCCCGCGAGTTTTCATTGCGAGGTACCAGCAGACCGGTTAGTGCAGGCCAAGGCCACGGCGGCTATTTTGGGTGATGAGATTCATAAACGCTTTCCGTGGGCGCACTACGACTGCGGCGGCTCAAGCAGCTTCGCTTTGCCCACTACGACTGACCCTGTGCAAGGCCTGCTAAACCGCACTTGGGCACCTACGCTCAGCGTGACGGGGGCTGAAGGTTTTCCGGCCTTAAAAGATGCAGGCAACGTGCTGCGGCCCTACACCGCGTTTAAGCTGTCGCTGCGCTTGCCGCCACTGGTAGAAGCAGCGCAAGCGGTGCAGCAGCTGAAAGCTTTGCTAGAAGATAACGCGCCCTACCAAGCCAAGGTCACTTTTGAATCCGCCGGTGGTGCCACGGGATGGAACGCACCTAGCACAGCGCCGTGGTTTGAAACTGCGCTGAACGCCGCAAGCCTTGCGCACTACGGCGCGCCGTGTGGCTATATTGGGCAGGGCGGTACTATTCCGCTGATGAATATGCTGTCTAAGGGCTTTCCTAAAGCGCAAATGATGGTGTGTGGCGTGCTGGGCCCTAAAAGTAATGCGCATGGGCCTAACGAATTTTTGCATTTAGATTACGCTAAAAAGCTCACTGCCGCCGTAGCCAGTGTGATGGCAGCGCATCCTTGATACGAGTGCCCGCAGCAGTCTATGAGTGAATCCTATCTTTCGCCATTAATTGCTGCAGACGGCGATGTGATTGCGGTACAGGACTGGCCTTTGCCAGACGATGATCAAGCAACGCGTGGCACCGTGCTGATAGTGCACGGTTTGGGCGAACATGCTGGGCGCTACAACGCCTTGGCCGATGACTTGAACCAATGGGGCTACAACGTGCGCAGCTACGACCAGTATGGCCATGGCGACTCAGGCGGCGTGCGCGGTGACTTGCCCCATGCCATGCGCCTGCTGGACGACTTGGCCGACGTGATTGACAGCACGAGGCGCAATATGGGTGCGCAAGAACCATTGATTTTGCTGGGCCATAGCATGGGTGGCGTAGTGGCCACGCAGCTGGTGCTGCACAAAATTCGACGTGTTGAAGCATTGGTGCTGAGCTCGCCAGCATTTGATCCTGGCTTGGGTGCTGTGCAAAGACTGTTGCTGCGCTCCTTGCCGCGCATCTTGCCGCACCTGCGTGTGGGCAATGGCCTGCAGCAAAAATACCTTTGCCGTGACGCAGCGGTGTTGGCTGCCTACCATGCTGACCCATTGGTGCATGATCGCATCAGCGCCAGCTTAGCCCAGTTTATTGCCCAGATGGGCGCACAGTGCATCGCCGGTGCTAGCCAGTGGCGCGTACCCACTTTGCTGATGTACGCTGGGGCCGATCGTTTAGTCAGCCCGCAGGGCAGTAAAGCCTTTGCCGCCGCCGCCCCACCTAATGTGGTGCAAAGCCATTGCTTTGATGCGATGTACCACGAGATTTTTAACGACCCCGAGCGTGACCAAGTGTTGGCAGTGTTGCGGCAGTGGTTAGCTGCCCTGCACACATGATGCCACTGCCTTAAGGCATGCCTGCTTCATTTTGGGCGTAAAAAAATCTGCAGAGCGAATGTTTCTCGCTGTGCAGACCTATTTAGACTGAAAAAACAATAAAAACAGTGCTTAGTCAAAGTATTTATTGATTAGTTTGCTATATTTATTATAGCAAACATGGTTGTAAATTACTTTTGCATCATCTTGCTAAGCATACCCATCAAGTCGCCTGAACTGCCCAAGCCACCCTCAGGCGCTTGACCGTTTGGAGTGAGGCCGTTGATCAGGCCTGGCAAGATTTGGCTGAGTTGACCAGCCGCGTCGCCTTGGCTCATGCCCAGCTTAGAGGCAATGTCGTTCAAGGCATCAGGGCCCAAGGCGCTGCTGATTTGGTCGCCGCTGACAGCTTGGTTATCGCCACTGCCAATCCACGAACTCATGGCATCACCCAAGCCGGCTTGCTGAAACTTAGCCGCCAAACCGCCCAGTCCGCCTTGGCCGCCATCGTTACCCAACATGCCGATAGCCATATTGATCAGCTGCGAGTTCATGCCGCCGCCACCTTGTTGGCCACCAAGCATGGAGCTTAAAATATTGCCCAAACCGCCACCTTGTTGTTGACCGCCACCCATGGCTGCACCTAAGACTGAATCGAGTAAACCCATGCTGTTCTCCAAAAAAGTAAGTGGAATAAAGAAACCACGATGCTAGACGCATGTAGTAGTTACATAGTACGATATTGGCGTTAGGTCAACGCCATTTTCAGGAACTAAACATTGTGCGCGGCTTTATTAATTCGCGCAAGCCACCACAATGCCACACCCGTGATGGCTAACGGCAACAGACTGCCGTAGTTCAGCAAGGCCCAGCCTTGCGTTGTGACCAGAGCACCCGATGAAAATGACGAAATCGCTAAGGTCGCAAATACAAAAAAGTTCAGCGCCCCTTGTGCTTTGTCTTTTTCTTCGGGCCGGTAGGATTGCAGCGCCAAAGTGGTAGAGCCAGTGAATAGAAAATTCCACCCCACGCCCAATAAAAACAGCGCCAATAAAAACTGGTGTAAGTCCACCCCCGACAAGGCAATTGCAACGCAGGCTAAATTGAGCAGCAAGCCCCCCGCCATGACGGGCAGTGCACCCAAACGCTTGATGATGTGCCCTGTGACAAAACCCGGTGCAAACATGCCGATCACATGCCACTGCAGTACAAAGGCTGCATCACTGAACGGCAAACCACACTGCTGCATGGCAATGGGCGTAGCGGCCATCAGCAAGTTCATCACGCCGTAGCTTAATGACCCGGCCGCAGCTGCCACGATAAATACAGGCTGGCGCATGATCTCAAGCAGCGGGCGACCGCTTCCTTTGGCAGTGTGCTCAGGCTCTGGAGGAAACTCAATGAATGCCATCACCACCAAGCCAACCAATGCGACTGCTGCCAGTGCAAGGTACGCTGCGGCGAAGGGTACCGCCATGGCACTTCGGGTAGCGGCAGCCAAGTTAGGGCCCACTATCGCCCCAATCAAACCACCAGCTAATACCCAAGAGACCGCTTTTTCTTTGGCACCGGGTAGGGCCAGTTCAGCCGCTGCAAAACGGTACAGCGTAGCGTTGGCGCTGTAGTAACCAGCTACCACGGTGGCTGCGAGTAACAAATAAAAATCGCGCGTAATGGCAGCATAAAAGCACAGCAAAGTAGAGCCTAAACCCACTAGCAAACCGATTTGAAAAGAGCGTTTACGCCCCAGCCGCTTTTGCACACGGGCCACCAAGCCCGTGGACAACGCAGCACCCACCACATAGCCCATCACAGGCAAGGTAGCCATCCAGCCCAGTGGCGCTAAGGCTAGGCCCACCAGACCGTTGATGGCGATAAAAACGACGTTATTGGTGAGAAATAAGCCTTG
>JANOSN010000200.1:0-2697 GCA_031415895.1 Polaromonas sp.
GTCAGCATGGCAAAGCGGCCTTGAGGATTAAAGCCCATCCACGTACCGCCGCCCTGCAGGTCGCGCCCGCTGATGATGGTGTGGCCAATGCCATGGGCTGCGTCATGGCCTGAGCGCCACTGCGCTAGCGGTGCCGTGGGGCGCTTAAGAAACTCGTCGCGGTTAGCGGCGATAACTAAAGGGTAGTCGGGGTGCATGCCCCAAGCCATGGCGATTAAACACATGACAAATGCGCCCTGGCCAAATGGCTTAAATGTCTAGCAGCAGCGCGTAGGGCAGGGCCTGCAGTTGCAATGCAGGCCCGTCGGCGGCACCTAGGCCCAGGCGCGGGCTGTCTGCGGCGCTGGTTTGCATAGACACTACGGCCAGCCAGGCCACAGTAGCACCCAGACCTGCACCAGTCATATCTGCTGCAGGCTGGGGCGCGGCGCTGGCCACCATGCCGCAGGGCTGCTCAGCATCACGGCTGTCAAAAATCTCTTGCCCAGCGGCCAGCGGTACAGCGCTGCTGACGATATAAGCGCGGCGCTTTAAGGTGCCGCGAAACTGGCTGCGCGCCACCACCTCTTGGCCGGGGTAGCAGCCTTTTTTAAAGTTCACGCCGCCAATCGACTCGTAATTGAGCATTTGCGGCACAAAAGCGTCTGCAGTCGGCGTAGTGATATGGGCAATGCCTGAAGTGACCTCAAGATAAGCCCATGCATCTAGCGCATGGGCATCTGCAGCCGTATCTGCAGCCGTATCTGCAGGCGTATCTGCAGGCTCAGTGTTGGGCGCGGCTATAGGCGTGATGCGCAGCGCGCGTGGCACCTTTTCACCCAAGTAGTGGCCTGCAGGCAGTTGTACCGTGATTTGGGTATCATTTCGGCCTATAGTCCAAGCATTCATTGAATTTATAGCTATAGAATTGATAGTATCTGTAGATTCACCAATCGCAGCTCGGCCTGCTAAACCCTGCACTTCAAACAACGCCGTGGCATCAGTTAATTTGCACTGCGCGCGCAGTACAAACATTTGCAACCGTTTCAAAGTGGCTGGCAGCACACTGGTGCTGCACAGCAGCAAAATATCCTCATGGGTATTTTTCAGCATCACAAAGCTTGCCAGCATGCGCCCTTTGGCAGAGCACCAAGCCGCCAAGCGTGCCTCAGACAGCCCCAGCAGGGCCACATCTTGGGTTAGCTGGCCCTGTAAAAACTTGACCGCATCGGCCCCTTGCGCGCGAATCACACCCAGCGGGCCGCCGGGCGCGTTCAAACTCACTGACACATCTAAACTGGATTTTGTGGTTTCTTGCATGGTTGCATTATCGCGCCCCGTTATCATCCTTACCTAGAAGATTATTTTGCCTCCCCCATGCCACAGCTTATTTACCCAATCCAACATACGCCCAACCAAGCGCCAATGCACAAGCCCAGTGCAATGCAAGGTGTCTCCCTGCTCAAAAGCTTGGCCGTATTAGTGCTGCTGGCTGGCGTAATGGCCGCTGCAGCGTGGTGGTGGGTGCGCCAGCCTTTGGTGCTGCCTGCAGGGGTTGAATCGGTCAGCATAGTGCTGCCCGCAGGCACCTCAGCACGCGGTGCTGCGCAGGCCGTGGTGGACGCTGGTGTGGGCACGCCGCCCAGCGCGTTGTATTGGTATTTTCGTGCCTCAGGCAAGGCGGGCGGCTTAAAGGCGGGTACCTATGAGGTAGAGCAGGGCGACACACCGCAAAAGCTGTTAGCCAAGTTGTTCAGCGGTGCCCAGTCGCTGCGCAGCGTGACCTTGGTAGAGGGCTGGAACATTCGCCAAGTGCGCGCCGCGCTGGCCAAAGCCGAGCACTTAAAGCCCGACAGCCAAGCCATGACCAACGAGGCCTTGATGACCAAGCTAGGCCGCCCGGGCGTGCACCCCGAAGGCAGGTTCTTTCCAGACACCTACAGCTACGCCAAAGGCACCAGCGACATCGTGGTGTGGCAAGCCGCCCTGCGCAACATGGACAAGCAGCTGGCCGCAGCTTGGGAGGCCCGCAAAGCCGACACGCCATTAAAAACGCCCGATCAAGCTTTGATATTGGCCAGCATTGTAGAAAAAGAAACCGGCAAACCCACAGACCGCCCCGAGATCGGCGGCGTGTTTACTAACCGCCTGCGCATCGGCATGCGCCTGCAGACTGACCCCACGGTGATCTATGGCCTGGGCGAGAGCTTTGACGGCGATATCCGCAAACGCGATTTGCAAACCGATACGCCCTACAACACCTACACGCGCAGCGGTTTGCCGCCTACGCCTATTTCTATGCCGGGCAAAGCGTCATTGCTGGCCGCCGTGCAGCCTGCTGACACCAAAGCGCTGTACTTTGTGGCGCGCGGCGACGGGACCAGCCAGTTCAGCGCTACGCTGGCTGAGCATAATCAGGCGGTGAACAAATTTATTCGGGGGCAGTGACAGTGTTGGCTTGTTTTCTGTCGGACGTGCTTTTTGCTGAAAGTTACGCGCAGGCTTGGTCGCTTCGGCACGGGTGGGTCTGCATCGCCCGCCCTCATACTGGGGTACCAGAAATCGGTCGGTCGACGCAGACCCACCCGCGCCGTGACCGAAGTGACGCACTAAAGGTAGCGTTGGCGAATTCTTGTTTTTCCATACCGATAGCGCGCTACCATGGTCGCGGGGGAGATCGCGTGTGCAAATCGACCGATTTCTGGTACCCCAGTATGA